>JAVBXV010000230.1 GCA_030824405.1 Anaerolineales bacterium
CAGCACGCTGCATGGTCTGCCACTTCTCACGATCTGGAAATACTTTAAGCGCAGATTTGATCGCAGCCATTAAAGACATGTGATGTATCTTTTCAAAGACAAACCCTGTTTCGCCTTGCTTGACCGTATCGTTCAGTCCGCCTGCCGCGCGCACAACAGGGACGCACCCATAACGCATGGCGATCATCTGCGAAAGACCGCAGGGTTCGTAGCGCGAAGGCATGAGCAGCATATCTGCGCCTGCATAGATCTGGCGGGCAAAACCAGCATCATACCGCGTGGTCACTTTTATTTTTTCAGGGAACAGGGTTTGCAATTCAAGCGCAGCTTCTTCCAACTTGGGGTCGCCAGTTCCTAAAATGATCGCTTGAAAATCTATTTTTTTCATACTCTTGAGCGCAGTGAAGGCAAGGTCAACACCTTTTTGCACATCCATGCGCGAGACCATTGCCAGCAAAGGAATGTTCGGGTCGAGCGGCAGGCCAATTCGTTCCTGCAATAGTCCTTTATTGATGGCGCGTTTATCGAGCGAATCAGCATCGTAATTTACGCCAAGCGCAGAATCGTCAATAGGGTTAAAGGAGATAACATCAATTCCATTCAAAATACCGCTTAGAGTCTCGCGGCGAGTCTGTAAAAATTCATCCAATCCACAACCATACTCGGGGGTAAGCACTTCAGCGGCATACGTTGGCGAAACCGCAACAATTGCATCTGAAGCCCACATCCCCAACGGCAATGGCATCACGCGCGCCCACTCAGGCAAGTCTGTTTGTGCAAGTTTGATTCCGTAACTTTCAAGAATTGCGCTATTGTCTGGCCCCATAAAAGGCAGGTTGTGCAAAGTGATCACACCCGCCACATGGCGGGCACCTTCCTCCCAACGTTTGGTCAGCGAGCCGTAGACACTTAATGCAGTATGCCAATCATTGGCATGCACAACATCAGGCGTCCAATTGATCTGCCTGGGCAGCTCCAACGCAGCCAATGAAAAGAATGCATATTTTTCAGCATCCAGTTTTGCATCCAGAGAATAGACAGAACCATTCGCGCGGATCGGATCTCCGCTGATGAAGTAAACGGGCATTCCATTCAGAACCGTCTCAAACGCCTCCACCTGAACTTCCGAGCCGCCGCGCGGGATCGAGAACATCCCCAAAGGTTTAACATCCGCCTTTACAGCAGGGTGATAAGGCAAAACAAGACGCACGTCCAGTTTCACATCATCATCAGAAAGATCGCGCAATGCACGCGGCAATGAACCCGCCACGTCTCCAAGGCCGCCAACCTTCACAAAAGGGTCGGCTTCCGCAGCAAGAAAAAGGACATTTATAGTTTGAGACATGGTTGCTATTTTACCTTACATGAAGGCCTCCGAGCTCATTGAAGAACTCGGAGGCCTGGTCAAATTGGGGTGCCTGATGGGTTTCGAACCCACAACATTCGCCTCCACAGGGCGACGCTCTGCCGTTGAGCTACAGGCACCATATTGCGGGCAATATTTTACCACAATCAATTGGAATTTAGTAAAGGACAATTCCAATGACTGACGATCAACCGATCAGGGTGCGAATTTGATCTGACAACGCTTCGCGCTTAACTGTTACCTGCTCGCCAGTCACCAGATTCTTTACCGCCACCTGATCATTCGCCGCTTCGTCTGGCCCAACCGTAAGCGCGATCTTGATCTTCATCTTGTCTGCAAACTTGAATTGTTTTTGCAGTTTCGCAGGTTCAGGAAAAACCATCACCTTGAAACCATCATTTCGCAATTGCGCCGCCAACTCAAATGATTTCAACCACATCGACTCATCGAACACGGTCACCAACACTGCCGCAGGCGTGGGAATAAACTCTGGCAACAAGCCTGCTTCCTGCAAGATGATGCCTGCAACCACATCACCCATGGCAAAGCCAACACCAGAAAGAGGCTGACCGCCCACATCCGCAAGCAGGTTATCGTAACGTCCGCCGCCAAGGATGGCGCGCTTCAAAGAACCGCTGGTTTCAAAGGCTTCAAAAACTGTGCCTGTGTAATACAAAAGTCCACGCATGATATTGGGATCGAACTTGACATACTCTTTCACACCCAGGGCTTCCAGTGCAGCGAAGAGACGAGTTAACTCGTCACTCTTCTTCCATAGATCAAAGTTGCCCAAAATATCTTTCAAACCGTCCAACTGCTTTTGATCCAGGCCAAGATCTAGGGCATACGTATCCCACTTGGCTGGCTCCATCTTTGTGCGGCGATCAACAAGATTGGAAACATCCATGCGCTTTTCTGGAACAATACCAAGCAAGTCGAATTCGGAGTCCATCAGGCGGCGATTATTCACGTAAATGGTAGCCCGCTGAGGGTCCAGCCCGACCGAGCGCAGGAATGTCGCCCCGACCGCGATCAGTTCAGCATCCGCTTCAGGTGAGTTAACACCAAGCATATCAATATTCCATTGAAAGAATTCGCGCGAGCGCCCCTTTTGAGGCTGTTCATAGCGCCAGAACGGCCCAAATGACCACCAACGCACAGGATAGGTCAATTCACCTTGTTTTGCCGCAATCATGCGCGCAAGGCTGGGCGTAAGCTCCGGACGAAGCGTGACAAGATCTCCCCCACGGTCTTCAAATGTAAAAGATTGCTTCTTTACAAGCTCTTCGCCAGATTTCGCCGCGTACAGATCAATGGTCTCGATAAACGGGCCATCATATTCCTGATAGCCAAAAGCCTGAGATGCCGCGCGCACTTTTTCATAAATAAAGTTACGCAGAAACATTTGCTCAGGATAAAATTCACGTGTGCCTTTTACAGTTTGTATTTTGCTCGCCATAGATGCTCCAATGCGCAAATTCTATCACGAGTTTTTAACTGACATCAAAATTCACCAACTGAATTTTGATGTCAGTTTTTGGTATAATGCCATTTACTTTTACAAGGAGAACAAAATGAAAATCGATTATCAGGAACCCAGCAAAGATCTACTCATGCGTATTGATATTCACGAAAAATATGGTTCTGCCAACATTGATGTCTGGACCAACGAATTACTCCAGCCCAAAGCAGGCATGAACATCCTTGATGTTGGCTGCGGTGCAGGCAAACTCAGCTTTTTGTTTAACGAATACGTCAAAGGCGGCGCGAAGATCACAGGCGGCGACTTCTCTGAAGAACTGCTGGAGAAGGCACGCGAGAAGAACAAGAAGATCGGCGCAAATATCGATTTCCAATTTTTGGATTTCAATAAGCCGTTCAATTTTCCCGACAATACATTTGACCTGTGCACAAGCGCCTTCGCCATCTATTACGCTTCCGATCTGGACTTTACATTTGGTGAAGCACATCGGGTGCTTAATCCTGGCGGACGGCTCTTCGTCTCCGGGCCATTGCCCGAAAACAAGCAGATGTTCTACAACATTATCAAGGAAGCCACAGGCGCCGCCATCCCCCCCATGCCTGGCTCCTCCCGCTTCAAAGGCGACATCTTCAATACCATCGACAAGATCTTCGCCAAGACCGAATTACACAAGTTCGAAAATCATCTCACCTTCCCCGAGGTTGCACCCTTCATTGACTATGTGCGTGCCTCATTAGGCGAAGACCGCAAGCTGTGGACGTCCATGTTCAATGGCAAAGATGAATACGAAGCCTTGATCGGCAAGATCGAAGCCACCGCCCAAAAGTGGTTCGACCGTGACGGCAAATTGGTCATGACCAAGGTTGTCGGCGGAATTCTGGCAACAAAATAATTTACAAGGGAGCACGGCGCTGCTGTGCTCCCTTGTATTCAAAAAATCATGAACTTTTTCGGTAAACGAGTCCTATTTCTCGGGGCACACCCAGACGATATTGAGATCGGCTGCGGCGCGTTCCTGCATAATATCGTCAAGAAAACCGATATATTATGCGTAACCCTTTCAGATAATCAAAAAAATCCAGAACTTCAAAACGTAAAAAATGAACATCTCAGGTCCATGAAGATCCTCGGCATACCAGAGGACAAGATCCTTTTTGGGCCTTTCAACACACGCGTATTCCCAGACTCAAGACAGGATATTCTCGAATACTTCCTCAAATTACGCAGAGACTTTCAACCTGACCTGATCTTCACACATTCCAAACAGGATGTGCATCAGGATCACAACACCATGACCGACGAAGCTTTGCGAGCCTTTCGCGGCATCACAGTTTTAGGCTTTGACGTGGTCCGCTCTTCCTATGGATTCTTCCCACACTTTTTGGCTGAAGTGACAGAAGAGGATGTAAACAAAAAGATCGAAGCCCTGGCTGAATACGAAACCTATCGAGATCGGTATTATTTCAACAGCGAACTCACCCGCTCGATCATGGTGCGTCATGGGGCATTGGCAGAAAGGCCATTCGCAGAAGGTTTTGATATTTTACGTATTGCAGGAAAGTTCGAAAGTAATTAAGAAATCAAAGGAAATTTGATGAAACGATATGCCGCACTTCTACTTCTCATTTCAGCGCTTGTGCTTCAATCTTGCGGCATGCTGCCCCGTATCAATGACGAACGCCCCAATTTTTTGGTCATCGTTACAGACGACCAGCGCTACGACACGATGGAATACATGCCCAAAGCACAGGAATTGATCTTTGATGAGGGCGTCACATTCTCACACGCGTATATCACCACTCCATTCTGCTGCCCGAGCCGTGCGAGTATCCTGACAGGCATGTACGCGCACAATCACAACGTGCAGGTCAATGAAGACAAACTTGAATTTACAACCGTTGTAGATGACCTTCACAAGAACGGGTATTACACTGGGTTGGTCGGCAAGTACCTGAATTCATGGAAAGGTGAAGCCAGACCTGAATTTGATTATTGGGTTTCCTTCTTTGGAGGCACAGTTCCCTCTTATTACGATCCATCACTGAATATTAATGGGACATGGGAAAAGAAGACGGGCTATATCACCTATCTTTTCAAAGATTACGTCATCGAATTTTTGGACGATGCCGCCAACCAAAATAAGCCGTTCCTGCTTTTCTTCACACCCAACGCCCCCCACGCGCCCTTCACACCTCTGAAAGAGGACAAGGGACTCTACAACGACCTGCCTCCAGTCAACACCCCAAGCTATAACGAAGCAGACCTCTCAGACAAGCCCGAATCCATATCCAGCAGGCCGCTGTTGACAGAGGAAGATTCCACACAGATAGAAAATATTCGCCGCAGACAGTTGCAAACTCTGGCGTCGTTGGATCGCTCGATCGAAGAGATCATCCAAAAGCTTGAAGAAACTGGCGAAATGGACAACACAGTCATCATCTTCATATCGGACAATGGCAAGCATTGGGGCGAGCATCGCATGGAATCGAAAAGCACCGCGTACGAAGAATCGGTAAAGGTTCCGTTTGCAATACGCTACCCAGGTTTGATTCCTACACCATACATTGAAGATAAATTGGTCGCCAATATCGACATAGCCCCAACCCTTTACGAGTTATCTGAAACCCCAATCCCCGACACTGTAGACGGGCTATCATTGGTCAGCTTGTTGCAAAGCACAGGAGATTGGCGCTCCAAACTTCTTCTGGAAGCCTGGCCTGATCGTGGTCATTGGACAGCAGTTCACACAGGGCAATATGTTTACATCGAAACACTGGATGATCTTTCAGAATTCTACAATCTCGAGACCGATCCCTATGAAATGGAAAACATGGTCAACGATCCAAAATACAAGGATATTATTCTCGAGTTGAAGGAATATCTGGAAGCAGAAAAACAAAGATAAATAAAAACAGCCATCCGAATTCGGATGGCTGTTTTTATTTTCATCAATTTAGATGGGAATACCGATCTGAATATTGCCATCCACGACACGGACGGGGTACGCGGGGATATCGATAACAGCAGGCATTTGCATGGCCTTGCCATTACGAACATCAAATTCCGCTCCATGGCGTGGACAAACGATATTATGATCCTCGAGCAACCCATCCCCAAGCGGACCCTCATCGTGCGAGCAGACATCGCCAATGGCAAAAAACTGTCCTGCAATATTGAAGATCACAATGGGTCTATCAGCCACGTCCACAAAAAGGCGCTCGCCATTAGGCAGTTCAGAGGCTGGGGCAATTTCAACAAATTCCAGAGTATCGGATGTTTTTTCAGTATAGTTAAACATTATTCCACCAATTCATCGCTGGCTTCCCCCAACCCATATACGCCCGCCTTTAATACTTTCAAGGAAAGCAATGCACATTTCAAACGTACGGGGCCAAGATCAATGCCAAGCATATCAAGGATATCCTGCTTATTTAGTTTCTTTAATTCATCAAGCGGCTTGCCAATCACGAACTCCATCAGCAAATCTGCAGAGGCCTGCGAGATTGCGCAACCATGTCCGTCAAAGCGGGCCTCGGTAACCACGTTATTCGTGTCTACACGCAAATCAACCTGAATATGGTCGCCGCATAAAGGGTTATTGTCTGCAAATGAAATATCATGCGGGTCAAGTTTGCCGCGATATGACGGGTTCTTATAGTGCTCGATGATAACTTCCCGATAGAGATCGTCCATGGCTACCCAAACATTTCTTTTACTTTATAGAGACCATTCACAAGCAAATCCACTTCCTCTTTTGTATTGTACAAATAGAAGGAAGCACGGCTTGTGGCAGGGATTCCAAATTTCTCGTGCAAAGGCTGAGCGCAGTGATGTCCCGCCCGAACTGCAATTCCATCACGGTCCAATATCTGGGCTACATCATGCGGGTGAACACCTTCCAGTGTAAACGCCGCCACGCCGCCCTTTTTATCTGCTGATGGGCCAAACAATTTCACGCCAGGAATTTCTTCAAGACGCTCGAGTGCGTATTCAGTGATCTCATGTTCATGCGCGGCGACATTATCCATGCCAAGAGCGGAGAGGTAATCAACGGCGGCACCAAAACCAATTGCTTCTGCAATGGCAGGTGTGCCCGCTTCAAATTTATGCGGCAGGGAATTTGCACGGAAAGAACGGAGTTTAACTTCCTTGATCATATCCCCACCGCCAAGAAACGGCGGCATGGCCTCAAGCAAAGCAGATTTTCCGTACAATGCACCAATACCTGTCGGGCCGCACATCTTATGAGCGGAGAATGCATAAAAATCTGCATCGAGCGCCTGTACGTCCACACTCAAATGCGGGACAGATTGCGCCCCATCCACCAGCACGATCGCGCCTACTTCATGTCCCAGGCGAATGATCTCGGCAGCGGGGTTGATCGTACCCAAAACGTTGGACATGTGCGTAAACGAGACCAGCTTCGGGCGGCGGGAAAGAAGCGATTTGTACGTCTCAAGATCGAGCAAGCCGTCTTCTGTCACAGAAATAAAGTCCAGCTCAATGCTGCGTTCCGCCTGAAGCATTTGCCAGGGAACAAGATTGCTATGATGTTCCATCTCGGTCAAAATGACGAGATCGCCCGCCTTCAAATTTGCGCGCGCCCAACTATAAGCAACAAGGTTGATCGACTCGGTAGTGTTGCGGGTGTAAATAATTTCACGGGAAGAGGAAGCATTGACGAACTTTGCGATCTTCTCACGCGCGCCTTCATACATGGACGTGGCTTCTTCGGCAAGCGTGTGAACGCCACGATGAATATTTGCGTTTGAATGACGATAATAATCATTCATCGCCTCAATGACCTGCACTGGCTTCTGTGAAGTGGCGGTCGAATCAAGATAAGTCACGCGCACCCCTGGGCGTGTCTCCCGTTCGAGAATAGGAAAATCTTTGCGAATTTCTTTTATATTTAGGGACATGGCATCAACGAAAAAATAAAGGGCGGGCAAACAAAAAATGTTAGCTGCCCTTTTGTATGTTAATAATCAGGAATGAAATCTTTTTTGGCGGCAGGCTTCTTGCCAGGCACAGGGCGAATATGTTCAGAGGTCACTGGATACCAAAGAATACGATCAGGCACCATCCAACCGTCTGTAAGAAAAACATTCGAGCGGAATTGTACAGCCACCATTTTGTTATCCACCTGCACCACGATGCCCTTTACCCAACCGCGAATACGTTCGCGATTCTTTTCGTGGTCGCAGAAAACTTCAACAGTGTCGCCCACTTCAAACGCATGTTCAATACCAGGCGCCTTCATGTAAGAG
>JAVBXV010000360.1 GCA_030824405.1 Anaerolineales bacterium
TTATCTGCCCAAGCGTCTGCCGCAGTTCCCGGCCAGTGAGATCATTGGCCGTATGACAGGCATGACCGAAGTTCGAGATCGCCCATCCAATGACCCTTTGCAGGCTACCCCTGTGTCTACACTTTATGACGATAACCTGATCGAGTGGGGACGCGAGGTGATCGGCAATGCAGTTGGTTTGACCAACCAGAAATTTCTTGAAACCCCGCAAGGATATGTTTGGGCTTCACGCGTGCAGCCTACCCGTAATTTACCGAACACTCCGATCACTGAAATGCCTGCTGGTGCGGCTGGCTTCTGGGCTGAGGTGACTGTCCCTTACATTGATATGACCCTTGAAGGTGCGCCGTATTCTCCGTGGATCCAAAGTTTGATCAGTTATCAATTTCCGCCACGTGTGTATTATGGACAAGTGATCTGGATCGACCAGATCCGTCAAAGCAGCGGCTTTGTGGAATATCGCTGGAACGAGAACCCCGGGCATGGCTACGGGTTCGGCGATCTTTTCTGGATGGACGGCGCTGGCTTAAAGGTATTAACTGAAGAAGATGTGGCTCCGATCAGCCCGAATATTGACCCCAATGAAAAGCGCATCGTTACTGACCTCACATATCAGACCTTGTCTTGTTTTGAAGGCAACACCGAAGTGTTTTTCTGCCGTGTGTCCAGCGGCGCGATCTTCGATGCTTTTGGCAATCCAACAGAAAGTTACTCAACGCCTGTAGGTGATCTGAATACCCATTGGAAGATCATTTCCCTTAATATGAGCGGCGGCGGTTCTGCTGCTGGGTATTCCACACCTGCAGTTCCCTGGTCTACTGTCATCTCTGGGGAAGGGATCGCCATTCATGGCGCATTCTGGCACAACGATTTTGGCGAGAGACGTTCGCATGGCTGTATCAATGTGAAACCTGAAGACGCCAAATGGATATTCCGTTGGAGTACACCTTATATTTCACTGGCTCAAAGTGAAGCCCGCATGACCTGGCCTGAGCACGGTACAACCGTAACGGTAACCGAGAAAAAAGCATAGTTTTATATTTCGATCGTTTGAGGTGATTAATGGATTTTTCGCAGATATCGGTGGGGCTTGCGTTTCTGGCTGGGCTGGCGTCTTTTCTTTCGCCCTGTGTGTTTTCACTTGTGCCTGCATATGTGGGCTATTTGGGTGGACGTGCAGCAGGCGGGGAGAGTGCTTCCTCAAATCGCTGGATCACATTCAGTCACGGGCTGGCCTTTGTTTTAGGGTTTAGCACCGTTTTCGTTCTACTGGGTGTGGCGGCTGCTGCGGCTGGTTTAGCTGGCGGAATGTTGTACGACATCCGCAATATATTGGCAAAGGTAGGCGGCTTCGTGGTGATCGTGTTTGGTTTACACATGATCGGTGTCTTCCATATTCCATTTCTCGCCTATGATACGCGTGTTTCGCAGGCTCCAGATCGTAAATGGGGATATCTTTCCTCGGCATTGATGGGTGTTTTCTTCTCGGCAGGTTGGTCTCCTTGTGTTGGGCCTGTCCTTGGCGCGATCCTGACCCTCGCCATTAACGGCGGCTCCATTTCCAACGGCGCGCTTCTCTTAAGTGCTTACTCTGCGGGGCTTGCTATTCCCTTTCTTTTTGCCGCTTTGGGCATTGGCTGGGTAACCACCATTCTCCAAAAATATAGCAAGGTGATGCGCTACGTGGAAATTGCCATGGGCGTTATTCTTGTGATCGTGGGCATCATGCTCTTTACTGGTGTATTCGAGTTGATCGCACAAAAGGCTCAGTTTTTCTGGTTTGACTTCGGGCTATAATCTGCCCGTTACTTTTTCTGCTTCATAAAATCAACAAACTGACATGTCTGCCTTTCGGGCGCAAGTTCGCAGGGAGTTCCCCCGATAAGTGACATGTCAGTTTTATTATTAAGGACATGAACGCCTATGCTCAATGTAACCATCTACACCCGCAAAAACTCCGCCGCTTGTGATGACGTAAAGCAGGAGTTGCAAAAACTTCAGGAAAAATATCCACACCATCTTGCAGAAGTGGATGTTGACTCAGACCCTGTGCTGTCTGCCAGATTTGGTGATGCCATCCCCGTTGTGGAGGCGGGGCCATACAGCCTCAAGCCGCCCATCACGCCGCAATCTTTGCAAATGACGCTCGGTGCCGCTGCTGATCGAAAGAATCAACTCGAGCAGGTAGGCGATAAGGAATATCAACGACGTGTGGAAAGAGGACAATCTGTGACTACTGGCGATAAAGTTTCATTTTGGATATCAAAAAAATATCTGCTGCTTTTGAATTTGTTTATTCTTATTTATATTGGGCTGCCATTCCTTGCGCCAACTTTGATGAAGGTCGGCGCTGAATTTCCCGCGCAGGCGATCTATCGAATATACAAACCGCTTTGTCACCAATTCGCGTTTCGTTCCTTCTTCTTGTATGGCGAACAGCCTTATTATCCATTGGCCGAAGCAAATGTGAGCGGAGTAAAAACATTTGAAGAAGTAAGCGGTTATCAGAATCTTGACGACCCGCTCAGCTTCACCCGTTTGGATGCCAGAAATTATATCGGTGATGAAACAGTTGGTTATAAAATTGCACTGTGCGAACGGGATGTTGCCATTTACCTTTCCATTCTTTTGTTCGGTATTGTGTTTGGCGCAACGGGCCGCCGCATTAAATCTCTGCATTGGATATTGTGGCTCCTGATCGGCATTGCTCCGATCGGCCTGGATGGTTTCTCGCAATTGTTCAGCCAATTTAATTGGCAATGGCTTGCGTCCATTGTTCCGTATCGCGAGAGCACGCCATTTTTACGCGCGTTGACTGGCGCATTGTTCGGTCTTGCCACGGCGTGGTTTGCCTATCCCAGCATTGAAGAATCAATGAATGAGACCCGCCAGTATTACATCAAAAAGTTTGCAGTGAATCAGGCTTCAAAATAATGGCTTTTCACGAACGAAACGAAATTCGTTATTACACATTCGATACTTTTTCAAACGCGATCACGCACGCCGTTTTCACAAGGCGCGGCGGCGTCAGCCCCGCTCCCTGGCATTCGCTCAATGTTGGCGGATCCGTAAAAGATGACCCTGCGCGCGTGGCAGAGAATCGGATTCGCTCCTTTGAATTAATGGGACGAGACCCCGCTTCCATCCACGACGTGTGGCTGGTACACGGCACAGACATTGTCCACGCTGAGGCACCGCGCCCGCTCGAGCATCCATCTGCAAGAGCAGACATTCTCTTCACTGATAACCCCGAAGTGACTCTGTTCATGCGCTTTGGAGATTGCGTCCCCGTTCTTTTTCATGACCCACAGAAAAAAGTAATTGGCATCGCCCACGCAGGCTGGATGGGAACCATCCGCGGCGTGGTGGGCGCGGCTGTGCGATCCATGCAGGAACGCTATGGTAGCAAACCAGAAGATATTGTCGCAGGCATTGGCCCATCCATTGGCGTAGACCATTATGAAGTGGGTGCAGATGTGATCGTTCAGTTTCAGGAAAAATATGGCAAGGATGCTGGCTCTGTGCTTGAAACAAGAAACGGCAGCACCTATCTTGATCTGTGGACGGCGAATCAGATCCAACTTAAGCATGCGGGTGTGAAGAAGATCGAAATCTCAGGGGTGTGTACCGCCTGTCATTTGGATGATTGGTTTTCGCATCGAGCAGAAAAAGGCCAAACGGGTAGATTCGGCGCATTGATGGCGTTGCAGGCTCAGGGTTAAGAAAGAGGCGGGGTACAATTAATCCATGAGTGAATTAGTTGATTTGATCTGCGAGAGATACACATCCACTTTGGACAGGATCGCGTCTGCCGCAAAACGTGCGGGGCGTGAGCCTGCATCCATAAAATTGGTGGTGGTCACAAAATCACAACCTGTGGAAGTGGTGCGGGCTGCGATTGAGGCGGGCGCTGGGATTTTAGGGGAGAATTATCCTGAAGAAGGTGTTACGAAAATTCAATCTTTGCAGGAATTTTCTGCGGTAGAATGGCACATGATCGGACACGTGCAAAGCCGCAAGGCGCAAGCCGTGGCGCAGAATTTCAATTTTTTGCATTCGTTAGACAGCCTGAAACTTGCGGCTCGCCTGGATCGATTTTCAAATGAGGCGGGGCGCATTTTGCCTACTTTATTGGAATTCAATGTGGGCGAGGAAGATAGCAAATCTGGCTGGCTTGCGCAGGACGAGGCGCGCTGGCCTGAATTGCTCAAGGATGTTTCTGCGGTATTGGCTTTGCCCAATTTGCAGGTTCGCGGATTGATGACCATGCCGCCGCTCGGCAGTACGGCCGATTTCTCCAGACCTTATTTTCGGCGGGTGAAACGATTACAGGAATATCTCTCTTCAAATTTTTCGCAGGCTGATTTCTCGGAACTTTCCATGGGGACAAGTTCTGATTACGAAGTAGCGGTTGAAGAAGGCGCGACATTGGTGCGTGTGGGTACGGCGATCGTTGGCCCACGACAATATAAAACGGAGGTTTAATTGGATACGTCGGTATTAATTGTTTTTGTTGAAGTGGTGTCTACCCTTTTTGTGTGGATCGTGATCGCGTCATCGATCCTTTCATTTTTTCTTCCGCCATTTCACCCTGTACGCGAGGCGTTGGATCGTATCGTTGACCCTTTCCTGACTCCCATTCGCCGCATTGTGCCCGCCGCAGGCACGTTGGATTTCAGTCCGTTGGTATTAATCCTTTTGGTCAATTTTCTCTCCCGCATTCTGACCGCTTTTCTTGTATCCCTAAGATGAGGTAAACCATGTCCAGACAGTATGTTCTTCATGATGGCAAACGTGGATCTGCATTGGCGTTACGTGTAACCCCGCGTGCCAGCCGCAACGAAATTGTTGGCGTTTTGAATGATGGCACGATCAAGATGCACATTGCAACTGATCCTGCAGATGAAATTGTTAACCCTGAAGTGATCGCTTTTCTTGCCGAGGTTTTGGGTGTGCCCAAAACACGCGTGGAAATTGTAGCGGGCACAGCAGGGCGCGACAAGCTAATCTCTGTGCTGGATATGGACGTGGAAACTGTGCACCAAAGAATCCTTGCCCACATGAATTGATCTTGTTTCATTTAAATAAATAATAAAAGGCTGAAAGACTCTCGCGCGAGAGTCTTTCAGCCTTTTTGTTCTGCCTGTGGTTTTACGTTTGCGGTACTAGCTTGCCGCTCCGTATAGTCTTTTATAAATGACGAAGATCTCGTAAATATTGCGGATGTAGTTGCGCGTTTCTTCGAAGCGCACACTTTCAACATAAAGATCGGGGTCGTCACCTGCAAGTTCCTTCCATCCAAGTGCGTTGCCAGGGCCGCCATTATACGCGGCGAGAGCGGCGTATAAATCGCCGTCTAATAGATCGCGGTTATTGGCAAGGTAGTGAGAGCCGAAAGCCACGCTCACATCTGGTCGATACAGGTCTTTTTCACTGTAATTTAAAGGCCAGCCAAGCTGGGACACGATCTGCGCGCCCGTGGATGGGATGACTTGCATCAATCCGCGTGCGCCTGCGCTCGAACGGACAAACCCCTCGAAGAGACTTTCCTGCCTGATGACACTATATAAGAAGAGCGGGTCAAGACCGTTCGCTTCAGCATCTGGAAGGACGAGATCGGGATAATACAATCCATATCTTACATAACTGAAATACGGCGGCGCCATCATCGACTCGGTGTGTTCGTCCAGACCTGCGAGGGTTAGCGTTTCTCTGGCCGCAAGAATGGCCGAACGGTACAGGCCGATCTCCAGTAGATAATTCGTCAGGCGATAGGTGGCAACGGGATCAATGCTGACTTCTTCGCGCAAGTTTTCAAATTCAAGGCGGGCATCTTCGTAGAGTCCAAGCCCCCATAATTCTGTGCCGCGGATGATGCGCGGGTCAGAAGAAAGCGCGCCGAGATTGCTCAAGTCTGTATCTGCTGTCAGGTTGAAAGTTAAGCGAATCCACGAATCGGCGTCTGCGCGCAGGCGTGTCATGTCTGGGTTTAAATTTACACTGGCGGGCGGCTCAAAGGGCGCGCGTTCACTCAACATGTCCCGCGCACGTTCGCTGTAATATCCGCCAGCGTCCTTGTCCTGTGCCACGCGCCATGCGTTCGATGCGTCTTCCGCGTTGCCAAGTTGTTGTTGAGCTTTTCCCAGCCAGAAATATGCACGTGCCTGATCTGGCGCTGAAATGGAAAGTGTCAAACTACGATTGAAAGAATCCAGCGCGGCAACATAATCTTTTTGTCTGTAATAGACTATGCCCATAAAAAATACGGCGGTCGATGCTTCTTCGGTGCCAGGATATTCATTCGCGACCCGCGCCCATGTCTCCAGTGCGCTGGTGTAATTTGCGTCACGTTCATAAATTCGTGCCGCGCTCATCAAATATTCAACTGACAGGTTTGTGTTTGGAACTGCCTGCACAAAATCCAAAAGTGTTTTTGCAGCAACGGGATAGGAACCCAGGTTGAACCATTCAATAAATGCCTTTTCACCCCAGGCATCTCCCCAGCGTGGATGGGTTTGATAGTTCGCGATAAACGTTGAGTAATCATTCAGCGCGGAATTGTAATCACCAATGTTTCGATAAGACTGCGCGCGATAATAATACGCCGTGCCATCGTTGACGGGATTGGCTGTCAGATAGCGTTGAAATGCCGCGATCGCCACATCATATTGACCTGCAAAATAATCAACGAGGCCGCGATCCAATTCGTCCACTGTTGCGCCTGCTTCCAGTAATTCGACAAGGCTTAGATATGCAAAGTAGGAGAGCGGATAACTTTCCACAGCCAGACGAAATTTTGCCTGCGCTTCCTCCACCTGACCGTTGTCCTGATACACCATCCCAGCTTCGTACACCGCCTGAGCTTTGATGTAATCATTTGTGGCGCGTGCAAATACGCCATCGTATAGCGCCAGTGAAGAAACTGGGTCGCCTAATTTTGCATACGTGGATGCGATCTTAATATCGAGAAGGGTGGCATCGCCGAGATGCCCAGCCTGGATGGATGCTTTATAGGAAGGCAGGGCTTCTGCGTAATTGCCCGCTGTAAAAAGCGCATCCCCGCGTAATTCCTGAGTGTACGAATCTAAATAGCCTGGGCGTAAAGTGAGATAGGTCTGCCATGAATCTGCGGCGGCTTGAAAATCTCCCAGACGATAGAGTGATAATCCACGAATGAAATAAGCCTGCCCCAGATGCGCAGAGGATGGATATTCTGTGATCAGAGTTTGGATGGCAATCAGAGTTTCTTTGTAATCTTCTTCTGCGAAATAAATACGTGCCTCGCCCCATTTTGCGGCAGCGCGCACAAGTGGATCTGGAGAATCTTGAAATGCTATTTTGTAGTGGATGAGGGCATTTTCATAATCACCATTAAATAACGCTTTGTCACCTACTTCCACGCGCGCAACGGGTAGTGGCGTGGGCGTGATCGTGGGGGTGAGCGTTGCCGCAGGTGTGGAGGTTTGGCTTGGGGTCAGAGTCCACCCTGGGGGAATAGTGGGAAGGTTTGGGAGGATGGAACAGGCTGTTATCGCAAGAACAAGCCAAAGTCCAAGAATGAGGCGGGCTGTTTTCATCCTGTTTTTATAATGGGAAAAGGAAGCGCTGTCAACACGATAGTTTTTGTAAATCATCCACTTTCTTAATTTAAAATGATAACTAAAAAACTTTACAGCAGGCACTCCTCATGATAAACTTTTGCCCGCTCGAAAAAATACATGGCGCTCTCGCTGGAGGGCGCCTTTTACTGCGACAAGGAAACAATATGGATATTCTTCTCACTGGTTCAGTTGCTTATGATTACTTGATGACCTTCCCCGGTCTTTTCAAGGAACAAATTCTTCCCGAACGATTGGCTTCGATCAGCCTGTCCTTTCTTGTGGACGGCATGTCGAAACAACGTGGCGGCATTGCTCCCAACATTGCTTATAGCATGGCTTTGCTTGGCGAGAAGCCGCGCGTGATGGCTACCGTAGGCGAAGACTTCGGGGATTATCGCGCATGGCTCGATTCAAAAGGTGTGGACACTTCGTTGATGAAGGTGGTGCCTGGATTATTCACCGCTTCTTTCTTCGCGACGACGGATCAGTCTTCTGCACAAATTGCATCTTTCTAC
>JAVBXV010000316.1 GCA_030824405.1 Anaerolineales bacterium
CCCAACATCAATGCCTCGCGTAGGTTCATCGAGGATCAGAATTTCCGGGCTTGCGAACAACCATTTGCTAAGCACAACTTTTTGTTGATTGCCACCAGAAAGATTAACAGCGAGCTGCTGAATACTTGAACACTTAATATTAAGTTTGTCCCGATATTCACTGGTGACCGTCATTTCTTTTGGCTCATTAATCACCCCGCCATCTGCAACTTCTTCCAGATTTGCCAGGGTGATGTTGTCTTTGATTTCCTGGATAAGAACCAGCCCATACGCTTTGCGGTCTTCCGTTGCATAAGCGATGCCATTAGAAATGGCTTTGTCAATGGTGCTGATATCTATTTCCTTTCCATGTCTATAAGCTGTACCGCTAATACGTGTGCCGTACGCGCGCCCAAAAATACTCATTGCCAGTTCGGTTCTTCCAGCCCCCATTAATCCGGCAATACCAACAACTTCGCCCTTGCGGACGTTAATGTTTACATTTGTACTTACTTTGCGATCCTCATGGAGGGGGTGATATACGTTCCAGTCGCGCACTTCAAAAATAGTTTCCCCAATTTTTGAATCACGAGGCGGGAAGCGGTGTGTCAGGTCACGGCCAACCATGCCGCGAATAATGCGATCTTCTGTAATGTGGTCTTTATGGCAATCCAGAGTTTCGATCGTGGCGCCGTCACGAAGTATCGTAATGGAATCTGCGACCTTGGAAACTTCGCTGAGTTTGTGAGAAATTAAAATGGATGAAATCCCATGTTCTTTGAACTGAAGCAATAGATCGAGCAATTTCTCGCTATCTCCTTCGTTCAACGACGCGGTGGGTTCATCCAAAATAAGAAGTTTGACCTTTTTTGCCAGAGCTTTGGCAATTTCAACAAGTTGCTGTTTACCAACGCCCATGTTTGTGATCAAGGTGTTGGGTGACTCATTCAGCCCCACTCTATCCAACAATTCTTTGGTTCTTGATATGGATTCATTCCAATTGATCACGCCGTTTTGGGCGCGTTCATTGCCGAGAAACAGGTTTTCGGCAATGGAGAGAAAAGGAATAAGCGCGAGCTCTTGGTGAATAATGACAAGGCCGACCTTTTCGGATTCAGTAATGTCTCGAAAGCGGCATTCATTTCCTTGAAAATAGATATCTCCACTATATGAGCCATGCGGATAAACACCGCTTAACACCTTCATCAGGGTCGATTTTCCTGCTCCGTTCTCTCCTACTAGAGCATGAATCTCTCCCTGGCTCACGCTAAAACTCACATTGTCAAGAGCTTTTACACCAGGGAATGTCTTCGTAATATTGCGCATTTCCAAAATGACATCAGACATGTTTTCTCGTCCTTGTTTTATATGGGGTGGTAAATGGCGTTACTCTACTTCAAAATATATAACAAATAATAAATGCGTGGTAAGTAAGCAATAGGTGTGTGAGGGCTCTACGCCCTCACACACCCAAGATCTGGAAACTAATTACTTGAGCTGGTCAGCAGTGATGTAGCCGCTACCGATCAAAAGTTCTTCGTAGTTGGTGATGTCGACGCTGTAGGGGATCAACAGGTAGGAAGGAACGATCTTGACGCCATTGTCGTAGGTCTTGGTGTCGTTAATCGGTACTTCTTCGCCCTTCAAAGCAGCATCAACCATCGCAGCGGTCTGCTTGGCGAGTTCACGGGTGTCTTTGAACACTGTGTAGGTCTGTTCGCCAGCAATGATCGACTTGACGGAGGCAACTTCTGCATCCTGACCAGTTACAACAGGCATGGGCTGATCGGCTGAGCCGTAACCAACACCCTTGAGGGAGGAGAGAATACCAATGCTAAGACCATCGTAGGGGGAGAGAACGGCATCTACACGCTTGTCGGTGTAGTAGGCGCTCAAAAGATTGTCCATACGAGCCTGGGCAACGATACCGTCCCAGCGTAATGTACCGACTTTGTCCATGCCCATCTGGCCAGATTGAACAACGAGCTTGCCACTGTCAATGTAGGGTTGAAGAACAGACATGGCGCCATCATAGAAATAGAAGGCGTTGGTGTCGTCAGGAGAGCCACCGAATAATTCGATGTTGAAGGGGCCTTCTGCATTCTTGAGGTCGAGACCGGTTTCGATCTGGGTGCCCATGATAACGCCTACGCCGAAATTATCGAAAGTGGCATAGTAATCAACATTGGCTGTCTTGGAGATAAGGCGATCGTAAGCGATCACGAGAACGCCTGCATCCTTGGCCTGCTGAAGAACGTCAGAGAGGGTTGTACCATCAATGGCTGCGATCACGAGAACATCAGCACCCTTGGTGATCATGTTTTCGATCTGAGCAAGCTGATTCGGGATATCATCATCAGCAAATTGCAGGTCGGTTGAGTAACCCATTTCTTCAAATACTTTGACCATGCTCTCGCCATCAGAAATCCAGCGGGTTGAGGTCTTGGTGGGCATGGAGATACCAACCAACTTGGTGTCGTCGGCAGGTGCAGATCCACCACCACAGGCAGAGAGTGCCATGGATGCGATCAATAAGATACTAAATAGAACGAGCAAATTCTTTTTCATTCTTTCTTCTTCTCCTTAATAGTGTGTTTGATATTAATACATTACTATCGATACTGATGTTTTGGATGCGTGGTTTTGAAAGATCGACCACGCTGCCTGTTTACCATTTACCTATACCAGACCACCTCCTTTATTGTTAGTGTTTTCAAGCTTTATACTTTCAAGACGCGATGAACTGCGTCGCACAACCAGGCTTGGTTCAAGCATAATAGTATGAGGACCGGTGGGGGGCAATCCCTGCCAGTCAGATTCGATAATTTTAATTATTTCTTCGACCGCAGCTTTGGCAACATGATATTGATCCTGTTGCACAGTAGTTAAGGAAGGCCAGAAATATGCAGATTCCGGAATGTTGTCGAAACCCACAACTCCAATGTCTTCTGGAATGCTTAAGCCTTTTTGGTGAATTACCTGCAGGGCGCTAAGTGCCATTTGGTCGTTTGCTACAAAAATTGAGTCCATTTCGGGGTATTGTTCAAAAAGTTTTTCCACTGCAAGTGCCCCGCTTGATGATGACCAATTTCCTTCCACCCAATGATTGGCTTGCACTTCGATTCCCGCTTCGTTTAAAACATCCTTCCATGCTGCCATGCGTTGGCGTGCTTCCCACCACTCTAATGGGCCTGCGATATGTCCAATGTGACGATATCCTTGCTCCAGTAAATGGGATGCGGCCAATCTTCCGCCCATGTAGTTATTAATAGATACAACTGAGAGCTTTTTTTGCGGCTCCATTGTGAGGTAGACAAGGGGGATTTCAATATCCAGTGGGGGGGCATTAACCCAATTCCGATTTTTTCCCACTTCGGAAACAGCCCATATAATTCCGTCAACATGGCGAGAGAACAATGCTTGAAAAATTGGTTCGATGTCATTTGCGTCAAAGCGTGGAAGTTCTTTCAAAAGTAAGGAGTATCCAGCTTCTTCTGCCGCTGATGCGATCCCGCTTAGTACGTTGGATGGCCCAATGTATTTTAGTCCCGCTATTACCACCCCTAAAGTGTGACTGCGTTGACTGATCAAACTGCGCGCCAGGGCGCTGGGTCTGTATCCCACCTGTTCTATGACTTCTTTTACTCGTTTTCGAGTTTCTGGTGAAACATCGGGTCTTTCGTTAATAACACGCGAAACGGTCTGTGTAGACACCCCTGCTACAGAAGCAACATCCTTAATGTTTGCACGTACCGTCTTTTGACGCATAGAGAAACCATTCCTAAATGTTACAAATTCGTTAATTCCTGTTATCGATAACGGGAACGATAACATTCTAGCAAAATACACAACCAGTGTCAATCCCCTATTTTTTATGACCCATTTGGGTAATGTTTTGCCGCCAGAACGGTAGGCAATAAGGTGATATTGTCATTTTACATATAAAAGCATCTCCTGCGATAAAGCAGGAGATGCTTTTATATTGCTTTTATGTTTTAGCTTTGTCGTATATCCCAGAATTTATTGACGAATTTTGCCAGTACTTTCTTTACATCGTCTTTTTTGAGGCCTGAAACTTTAAAGGTCAATACTTTTGTGCTTGGGTCGTCACCAGTGAATTGACCAAAGGAGACAAAGTCACCGCCTGCATCGGCGATCGCTTTGGTGATCTTGGCCAGTGTGCCTGGCTTATTGTCGATCGCTGCCGTAACTCGGATGGCTTTTTCGCGGGCGCCCATCAATTCAAGAAATATCTTGAACAGATCTGTTTCTGTGATCATGCCCACAACTTTTCCTGAACGCATGACAGGCATGCCGCCGAATTTGTTGTCGGCCATAATACGGGCAGCTTCTTCAATTGGAGTGGTAACGTCTACGGTTGTAACTTTCTTTGTCATCACCTGTTTCACAGTTACTTTGCTGAGCAGGTAGTTCATTTCCCATATACTTAATGATGTAACTGGGGAAGGGGATGCATTGAGCAGATCTTTCTCTGAAATGATGCCTACCATTTTGCCGTCTTTGATAACTGGTGCACGACGGATGTGTTCTTTTTTGAACATGGCCACTGCATCATGAATGGTCGTATCAGGTGAAATTGAGATTACAGGATGTGACATTCGATCACCGACAAACATATTAGCCTCCAGGGGGTTGAACAATTTGTTTCGTGAAATTTGTTACAAACCAATTATAAGCAGGATTGCCAAAAAGAAAGTCACTAATTTGGAGTGAAAAAGGTCACTTTATAAAACAGGCGAGCCTTTTTATTTCGCAAACTCTTTGATCACTCTTGCCATGTGCATTGCGTGTTTGAGGTACAGATCAATGCGGATGTTTTCGTTGGGGGCGTGGGCTTTTGTGTCAGGGTAGCCGAGGCCCATCGTCGCAACGGGCAGGCCAAGGTCATGCACGAACGGGTAGCTGGGGCCAGATCCGCCAACCATTGGAACAATCTCCATTGGCACGCCATAGATCTCGGTTGAAGTGTCCACAACCATTTTGATGAATGGATCGTCAGGGTCTGTGCGTGCGGCAGGTTCGCCGCCAAGAAATGTGATTTCAATATCACTAAAACCCTGCGCATCCAAATGGGCGCGGAGTTTTTTCAGAATGTCGGCAGGCTTTTGAACGGGCACGAGGCGGAAATCAACTTTGGCAGAAGCCTTTGCAGGTTGCACAGTTTTCGAACCAGGGCCCTGATATCCGCTGTTGAGCCCGCAGATGGTGCAGGTGGGCGTGAACACTTCTTCAACTTTAAGATCGGTGCCGCCTTTGATTCCTTTGATAAATTCCTTAACCCCGTAACGTGTTTTATAGTCATCAGCAACATCAGGGAGATTGTCCATCAACTCACGGTCGCGAGCAGTTGGAGGAATCACATCATCATAAAAGCCGGGGATGAGGATGCGCTCATCCGCGCCTTTGAGGCTGTTCAGTGCCCAAACGAGCCGCCACGCCGCGTTGGGGAAGATACTGCCACCCAACCCTGAATGGACATCGGTGCCAAGTGACTCGACTGAAAGCTCCACATAGCAAATGCCGCGTAGACCCAAATATTGCATGGGCTTGTCGCGGTGATCTACGCCGCCAAATTCCCAGATGCAGGCATCTGCTTTGAGTTTGTCCATATTGTTGGTGACGAATTCATGTAGATGTACGCTGGCGGTTTCTTCTTCACCCTCAATAATAAATTTGATGTTGCATGGCAGTTCGCCATCTTCATCAAGAATGGCATCAATTGCAAAGAGGCGCGAGGTGAGGTGACTCTTGTCATCGCTGACGCCGCGGCCATACATCTTTCCGTTGCGGATCTCTGGCTCAAACGGCGGAGACTCCCACAATTCCAATGGCTCGGGCGGTTGCACATCATAATGATTGTAGATCAGCAGTGTCTTGTTGCTTTTCCCTTTGCGCTCAGCAAAAACAACAGGCGCGCCATCTGTGGACATGATCTCTGCGTTGAAGCCGCGCTTCTCAAGCATTTCTTTTACCAACACAGCACATTCATCCAGCCCCAGATTTTGCGCGCTGATACTTGGCTGGGCTACATATCGTTTCAGTTCTTCAAGGTTGTCATCCAGATTTTTTTCAAGGTACGAATCCAACTTGTCGAATTTGCGTATGTTCTCTCCTTTAATATAAGAGTAGGTCACGCTATAAAAGCGTGACCTACATAAACAACTTACTTGTAGAAACTTGCGATCCAGTCTATTGAGTATGCGCCTGCATAGGCAAAAATCGCCATTTTGATGAGCTGCCCGATCCAGCAAAAGAGCAAAAATCGCCACGGTTTCATTTTCGCCATGCCAGCCGCTATCCCGGCAATATCAAAAAATGGATTGGGTATCGCGGATAAGACCAATATTGCCCAACCGCCATACTTTTCGATCCACGGATTGATCTTGTTGTAGATGTCGGTTTTCTCTACAACGGCTTGTCCGCTGAAACCTGCGAGATACCCGGAAAGTTCGCCGATCGCACCACCTGTCCCTGCGGCGAGCGCCACGCCAATGGGATTGAAAATACTTCCCATTGCAAAGACAATCGCCACGCCTGGCGCAGGTAGGAAGACCGTTGCATTTGCCATCAAGGCGATCAGGAAAATGCCAGGGTATCCGTACGCAGCAAAATCCTCTGCGCGGTCACGGATGCTGTAAATGTAAACCGTGATGCCAATGACTGCGGCAATCGCCAGAACGCGTAATAAGTTTGTGCCAAAATTACTGGCAGGCTTTGAAACAGGAAGGTTTGCAGGCTGGGTATCTGCCTTTGCGGCGCTTGCTTCTCGTTTTTTACTTTTTACGCCTTTGCCCTTCACAACCTTTGAAGGACTAGCTTTCTTCGATGGTGACACTGATGATCTTCACAGCGGGCGCATTGACATTGCCCGGATCACGCGCTGGTATGGACATGAGCACATCCAAGCCTTCAACGACCTGCCCAAAAACGGTATGCTTGCCGTCAAGGTGTGGTGTGGGGCCGTGTGTGATGAAGAATTGCGAACCGTTCGTAGCGGGTCCTGCATTGGCCATGGAAAGAATGCCCTGCTTGTCGTGCCTTAAGCTGGAAACAAATTCATCTCCAAATTTGTAGCCTGGGCCGCCTCTGCCAGTACCTGTTGGGTCACCGCCCTGCACCATGAAATTGGAAATAACACGATGGAAGATGACGTTGTCATAATAGCCTTCGCGAGCGAGGAAGACAAAGTTATTCACGGTCTTGGGGGTCTTGTCTGCAAACAGCTCGATCACCATCGTACCTTTATCGGTTTCCATGCGAGCTTTGTATGCCTTCTTTGGATCGATCTGCATTTCGGGTGGGGTAGTCCATTGTTTTGCCATTATTCTCTCCTTATTTAAGTAGGGTTTCTATTCTTGCAACAACCATATCCAACGCGGCTTTGTTGTGCCCACCCTCAGGGATGATCACATCTGCATACCGCTTGGAGGGTTCAACGAATTCAAGGTGCATCGGGCGCACCGTCGCTTCATATTGTTTGATGACAGATTCAGTGGTGCGGCCGCGATCGGTAATGTCACGGCGCAGGCGGCGAATGAAGCGGATATCAGCATCTGCATCCACGAAAATTTTCACGTCGAATAACTTTCGTAATTCAGGCTCTACGAATATCAACACTCCCTCCACGATGATCACACCGCGCGGCGCCACGGTAAATGTATGGCTGGTGCGGCTGTCAGTGGAGAAATCGTAGATCGGGACTTCAACAGCTTGAAGGTCCCGCAATGATTCGACGTGTTTGATCAGCAATTCAGTTTCTAGTGAGTTTGGGTGGTCAAAGTTTACATCCCTGCGCAGAGTGGGTGGTAATCCAGTCAAATCCTTGTAATAGGAATCATGTTGAAGATATGCAATTCTATCCGCACCAACACGGTTGAGGATTTCCTGCGCGACGGTTGTTTTTCCAGACCCTGAACCGCCTGCGATGCCGATGACCAATGGAGCATTAAGACTCATAACGCGATTATAGCCGATGACTGACAAAACGGCTCCGGGCGAACCCGGAGCCTGCTTGCCAACGAAAGGCATTTAATTACGCTTGAACATTCCCGTGACCGCGTTCCAAATTGGACAGCGATCATAAATTCCCATGAAG
>JAVBXV010000089.1 GCA_030824405.1 Anaerolineales bacterium
ACACAGAGGATCTGGTCCACAAAGCCAATGGCTGGGCGCTGCGTTTCGCAGGTGATAAAGACCGCATGCGATTAACTCAATTTCTGGATCAACACGCCGCCAGCATGCCGCGTGTCACCTTGCGATATGCGATTGAAAAATTCGATAAAAAATTGCGCGATCATTATTTGAGTTTAAAGAAAGCTACGTAGGAAGGAGTCCGCGATGCCTGTTCAATATCTTGCCCTGCTACGTGGAATCAACGTCGGCGGAAAGAACATCATCAAAATGGCAGACTTGAAAGCCAGCTTTGAATCAATGGGCTTTTCTGATGTGACAACCTATATTCAAAGCGGCAATGTGGTCTTTGCGTCTGTTGAAAAAGACAACGCCAGGTTGATAGACAGAATCGAGAAAGAATTATCGAAGAGATTTAGCTACACATCCCGCCTCGTCCTTGTTGCTCACCCTGAAATGAAAAAGATCGTCGCTGGCGCCCCCAAGGGATTTGGTGATGAGCCTGATGTCTATCGATACGATGTCATCTTCCTGAAAGACCCGCTCACACCTGCTGAAGCAATGGAACAGGTCAGCACTAGGGATGGAGTCGACCAAGCCTATAAAGGGAAGTATGTGCTTTACTTTTCACGTCTCATCAGCAGGGCATCGCAAAGCCGCCTGAGCAGGATCATCTCGCTTCCTATGTATCAAAATATGACCATCCGCAACTGGAATACGACAACCCGATTGCTGGCGATCATGAATAAGGAGAAAGAATGAAAACGAAGAAGCCTGGCTTCCAATCCATGGATGAATACATCGCCGCCTGCCCTGAACAGACGCATGAACGCCTGCAGGAGATCCGCGCGGCGATAAAGAAGATCGCGCCTGAAGCGAAGGAAAAGATCAGTTACCAGATCGCGGCATTCGAATTGAACGGCAGGAACCTGATCCACTTTGCGGGGTGGAAAAAGCACATATCGCTGTACCCGATTCCAGCGGGGGATGAAGCGTTCGAAGAAGAAGCGTCCAAATATGCCGATGGCAAAGGCACGATGAAATTCCCGCTGGATGAACCGATGCCGATGAAACTGGTCAACAAAGTGATCAAGCTGCATCTTGCCCAAAATTTAAAAATGATCAAAGGATAAGGAGACTTTAGAAATGAAAAAGATCACCCCGTTTTTATGGTTCGACACACAAGCAGAAGAGGCGATGAACTTTTATGTTTCGCTCTTCAAGAATTCGAAAGTGAACAATATCTCACGCGGACCCGATGGTAAGGCATTCACTGTAGCATTCGAGTTGGATGGACAGGAATTCATCGGTTTGAATGCTGGTCCGCAGTTTAAGTTCAACGAGTCGATCTCAATGTTCGTCAATTGTGAAGACCAGGCAGAGGTGGATTATTTTTGGAACAAGCTCATCGCCGACGGCGGTGAAGAAAGTATGTGCGGCTGGCTTAAGGATAAGTTTGGCTTATCGTGGCAGATCGTACCGAAGCAATTGGGTGAGTTGATGGGTGACCCAAACCCTGAGAAGTCGGGGCGTGTGATGCAGGCCATGCTCAAGATGCAAAAGATCATTGTTGCCGATCTGCAAAAGGCGCACGACGGATCATGATGCAGTGCGGTCTGCCGCTATGGATTTTTTTGAACCTTCCTGCGTTCATCATCCCATAGTTTGGCAAATCGTTCAAAAACATCGGCAATGATTTCCAGTTCACTTTCAGAGTAACCTGAAACCAATTCATCTTGTGCTTTTCTCGCCGACTCAAACCATGATGCCATTTTTTCGGCGCTCGATTTTTCAGGAGCGATCAAAGTGCCGCGGCGATCATTGGGATTGGGTCGGCGTTCAATTAACCCAGCTTTTTCGAGCCGATCGAGCATGGCGGTCGTTGCGCCAGAAGTGAGGCCCGTATGCCTGGAAAGTTCAGATGGTGTGGCAACACCTTTTTGGAATAGAACCCTGAGACATTCCATGTCAGTGACGTTGAGTTCTGCCCATTCACTCATGGCGTTTCGGAACTGCGTTAAATTAACGCCATAATCTCTGACTGCCATCAGAGCCCGTTTTTTTAGATCTGCCTTTGTTGATTTCGTCATAGAAATATGCCCTTGACATTGCCTTTATTTTGAAGTATCTTTATTATAAAGATAAATTCGTTTTTATGCAAGATGTCAAAAAAGGAGATTCTTATGAGTACAAAGACAGATACGAAAAAGCCCGCCGCGAAATCTGGTGAAGGATTTACAGCCGACGAAAAAGCCGCGATGAAGGCTCGCGTTCAAGAGTTGAAGGCAGAAGCACGTGCAGGCAAGGACAGGACAGAAGGTGAAAAAGCCATTCTTGCGGCGATCAACGCGATGAAAGACCCGACGGATCGCTCCATTGGAAAGCGCATCCATGAGATCGTCACAGCCGCCGCGCCGAACCTCATGCCGAAAACCTGGTATGGAATGCCTGCCTATGCAGACAAGGATGGCAAGGTCATTTGTTTCTTTCAAGCCGCGGGTAAATTCAACGTGCGATATGCAACGTTCGGCTTCCAACCCGATGCGAAACTCGACGAAGGAAATATGTGGGCTACCAGTTTTGCGCTGATCAAGTTGACCGCCACCGAAGAGGCAAAGATCGTTGCACTCGTGAAAAAAGCGGTGAGTTAAGAGTCTTGACTAATTAGAATAAACGTTCTAAAATATTACGACCTTTGTCCTGGGTGGGTAAAAGCAATATTGCTTTTACCCACCCATTTTATTTAATAGTTGACAGAGACTACAGAGGAGAGACCATGCCACAAGAATATATCGAGATTCGCGGCGCACGAGAGAATAATTTAAAGAATGTCTCGTTGCGCATCCCCAAACGCAAGATCACTATTTTCACTGGCGTTTCAGGTTCAGGTAAATCGTCCATTGTGTTTGACACGATCGCGACTGAATCTCAACGCCTGCTGAATGAAAACTTCAGCATGTTCGTGCGGAATTTTTTGCCGAAGTATTCCCAACCTGATGCGGATGCCATTGAGAATTTGAGCATGTCTATTGTGGTGGATCAGAAGCGCATGGGCGGCGGTTCACACTCGACCGTTGGCACGATCACCGATATCAACACGATCCTGCGCATGATGTTTTCGCGTCTCGGTCAGCCGCACGTAGGACCCACCAATGTATTCGGCTTCAACGATCCGCAAGGGATGTGCCCAAACTGCAACGGACTCGGCCGCAAGCTGGATGTGGATATGGATAAGTTTTTGGATACATCCAAATCTTTGAATGAAGGCGCGATTCTGTTTTCTGAATATGCTGTGGAAAGTTGGGGCTGGAGTAATGTGATCAACACGGGTTTATTCGACCCTGATAAGAAAATATCCAAATACAACCAGAAGGAATTGAATGACCTTTTATATAGCGAACCGATCAAGGTCAAGACCAAGATGGGGGCAAAAGACTTCAACCTGACCTACGAAGGCATTGTCAAACGCTTTACCAACAAGTACATCAAGCAGGATCTAAAAACCAAGTCCGAGCGGACTCAAAAGTCGGTGGAGCCTTTCATGACAATGGGGCATTGTTCTGAATGCAACGGGGCGCGGTTGAACCAGACCATCTTGAAATGCAAGATCAACGGCTACAACATTGCAGATCTGACGAGTATGGAAATCCCTGAATTGATCGAAGCTGTGAAAAAGATCAAAGTGCCCGCCGCCGAGCCAATGGTGCGGACACTTCTCGAACGTTTGGGAGAACTCGTAGATATTGGGCTGGAGTACCTCAGCCTCAACCGCGAGACAGATACGTTATCAGGCGGCGAATCACAGCGTGTGAAGATCGTCAAACATCTTGGCAGCAGTCTGACCGATGTGACGTACATCTTCGATGAGCCGAGCATTGGCTTGCATCCGCGGGATGTGCACCGCATGAACGAGTTGTTGCAGAAACTACGCGACAAGGGCAACACGGTCATCGTTGTGGAACATGATCCCGATGTCATCAAAGTGGCAGACCATGTCGTGGATGTGGGTCCGCTTGCAGGTCCGCATGGAGGCGAGATCGTCTTCGAAGGTAGTTATACAAATTTGCTCAAGGCGAATACGCTCACAGGCAAACACATGCAGCGATCTGTGCCGATTAAGGAAGAGTTCCGCACGCCGACAGGTAAACTGCCGATCAAGAATGCGAAAGTCAATAATTTGCAAAACGTCAGTGTCAACATTCCAACGGGTGTGCTGACCGTGATCACAGGCGTGGCAGGGTCTGGGAAAAGTTCGCTCATCAATGAGGTCTTCCAGCACCAGCATCCCGATGCGATTGTGATCGATCAATCTGCGGTGGGAGTCAACAGCCGTTCCAATCCCGCCACGTATACGGGCATTTTGGATGATGTTCGCAAGGCGTTTGCTGCGGCAAACAAGGTGCAGGCTTCGCTGTTCAGTTTCAATTCGAAAGGTGCGTGTGAAAATTGCCAGGGATTGGGTGTGGTCTTCACCGAGTTGTCATTTTTCGACAGTGTGAAATCGCCCTGCGAGATCTGCGGCGGCAAACGCTTCAAGGACGAAGTGTTGGCGTACAAACTCAACGGCAAATCCATCAGCGATGTGCTGGCGATGAACGTGGAACAGGCGCTTGAA
This sequence comes from Anaerolineales bacterium, assembly GCA_030824405.1. Taxonomy (GTDB): domain Bacteria; phylum Chloroflexota; class Anaerolineae; order Anaerolineales; family Villigracilaceae; genus Villigracilis. The sequence continues at coordinate 4,613 of JAVBXV010000089.1, forward strand.
TATTTTGAGCTCAAAGAAGTTGTCAAAAAACTACAAGCCATGAGCGATGTGGGTTTGGATTATTTGAGTCTTGGGCAGCCTCTGAGTACATTATCTGGCGGTGAATGTCAGCGCATCAAACTCGCCAGTGAACTGCACAAAAAGGGAAGCATCTACATCATGGACGAACCCACCACTGGCTTGCACATGTCTGATATTGGTCACCTCATGCAAGTCATTGACCGTCTGGTCGATACAGGCAACACAGTCGTTGTCATCGAGCACAATTTGCATGTCATCAAGAACGCCGATTGGATCATTGACATGGGTCCCGAAGGCGGCAGTAAAGGCGGCAAGGTTATGTTCGAAGGCACCCCCAAACAACTTTTGTCTGCAAAGCAATCGCTGACCAGTGCATATTTGAAAAACTAGAACCATCAACAATGATGTCATCCTGAGCGATAGCGAAGGATCTCTACGTCGTTGTAAGAGACTCTTCGGTCGCAAAGGACGCTCCCTCAGAGTGACATAAAATTTTACAGACTAACTTTAGAAGTAAGGAGAGAAAAATGAAAATTAAATCCAACCCAATATCTCAAATTGTCCCTTCAATTTCAGAGCTGCGCGCGCTCTTCAACGGACGGGTCATTGCTCCTGATGACCCGCGATATGAACAGGCGCGTGCAGTATTCTATGGCGGAATTGACCGCCACCCTGCAGCAATTGTCCGCGTTGCAGATGCAGGCGATGTCTCCCGTCTTGTGTCTGTCGCGCGCGAGGCTGGGATCGAGCTTGCTGTCCGCAGCGGAGGTCACAGCAACGCAGGTTACGGTACCACCGAAGGCGGCATCGTTCTTGATCTTTCAGCGATGAAGGATCTGCAAATCAATGTTCAAGATAAAACTGCCTGGGCTGAAACTGGATTGACTGCTGGCGAATATGTTTCCGCAACAGCTGCACACGGTCTCACTACAGGCTTTGGCGATACAGGCACGGTTGGGCTTGGTGGAATCACGCTGGGTGGTGGTGTCGGTTATCTCGTCCGCAAGCATGGTCTCACAATTGACAACCTGCTGGCTGCCGAGGTTGTGACCGCCGATGGTCAACTCCTGCATGTCGATGACAAAAATCATCCCGATCTATTTTGGGCGATCCGCGGCGGTGGCGGAAACTTTGGTGTCGCAACCCGCTTCAAATTCCAATTACAGGATGTGAACACTATCCTCGGCGGGATGCTTTGCCTGCCTGCAACTGCGGACACTATCGCCTCTTTCATCGCCGAAGCTGAATCTGCTCCCGATGAACTTTCTGCCATTGTGAATGTGATGACCGCGCCGCCCATGCCGTTCCTTCCAGCAGATGTTCATGGCAAGGTGATCATCATGGCGATGATGGTTTATGCTGGCGATATAGAAGTGGGAGAGCAGGTCATTTCCAAATTCCGGTCCATCGCCATACCTTATGCGGATATGATCCGCCCGATGACCTACTCTGAAATGTTCCCTCCCGAAGAAGGCGGTGATTATCATCCCCTCGCAGCGGGACGCACCATGTTTATTGACCATGTCACCCGTTCTGAAGCGGAGATGATCTTGAATCGCCTTCAGAGTTCGAATGCCTCAATGGCTGTGACCCAGCTGCGGGTATTGGGAGGCGCAATGTCCCGCGTTCCAGTAGATGCCACTGCGTTTGCTCATCGCAATTCGCGGATCATGGTCAACCTTGCCGCGCTTTATGAAAAAGCCGAAGACAAGAAAATTCATGAAACCTGGGTGACGGAATTCGCTGCGGCTCTGCGCCAAAGTGATGATGGTGCATACGTCAACTTCCTTGCGGATGTGGACGAAGCACAAGTCCGCGCCGCGTATCCAAATGGGACATGGGAGCGACTCGCCGCCATCAAAGCGAAGTACGACCCTGATAATTTTTTTCACCTTAATCAAAACATTTTGCCACAGAAATAATTGCTTACAAGTTGTAAAAAGGATGACGACATGAAAACGTTTTATCAAATACTCGGTAACACACTCCTCGCCAATGTCACTAACATGACCGTCTGGTTTGCGATGATATTTTTTATCTATCTTGAAACGCATTCGGTCACGGCAACCTCCGTCGTTTCGGGGATCTATTTGGTGGCAACTGCCACATCTGGCATCTGGTTCGGGAGTCTGGTGGACCACAACAAGAAAAAGAATGTCATGCTCATTTCGGGTTTTATCTCGCTGATCATTTATGCGATCGGATTTGTGGTTTACACCTCTGTCCCAGCCGAGACTTGGAAGAATCCCACCAGCCCCACTCTGTGGACCTTCGTACCGCTTCTTCTCCTTGGAGTGATCGCTGGCAACCTCCGCAGTATTGCTCTGCCAACATTAGTCACCATTCTTATTCCTGAAGATTCGCGAGACAAAGCAAACGGCCTCGTTGGCACAACCACAGGAATCATTTTCCTCATCACATCCGCCATCAGTGGATTCCTTGTTGCACATTCGGGCATGTATCTCGTCCTGATCCTTGCCATCGTCGTGATGGCCCTTTCGATCGCGCACCTCTTTACCATGAATATTCCAGAGAAAGAAATTGTTCATCTGGATGGAATGCCTGGCAAAGTGGATCTGCGCGGCACGTTCGCGGTTGTGGTCGCCATCCCTGGCATGATTGCGTTGATCTTCTTCACCACCTTCAATAATTTTTTAGGCGGCGTGTTCATGGGCTTGATGGATGCTTATGGATTATCTCTGGTTTCGGTTCAAGTGTGGGGTGTGCTCTGGGCAGTTATCAGCTGCGGTTTTATCGTTGGCGGACTTTTTATTGCGAAATGGGGGCTCGGTAAAAATCCATTGTTCGCGATGTTCGCTGCCAACATCGTCATCTGGATCATCTCCAGCGTGTTCACCATCCAGCCGTCCATCGTGCTGCTTTCCATCGGCATGTTCATTTACATCAGCGTGGTTCCGTTCATTGAAGCAGCGGAACATACCATCATCCAAAAAGTTGTCCCGCTCGAAAGACAGGGACGTGTCTTCGGGTTTGCCCAAAGCGTGGAGATGTCCGCCTCGCCTCTGACTACGTTTATGGTTGGTCCTGTAACCGAGCTTTTCTTCATCCCGTTCATGACCACGGGCATGGGCGTTGGCCTGATCGGCAGTTGGTTCGGCACGGGCGCAGATCGCGGCATTGCTCTCGTTTTCACTGTGACGGGTATCATTGGCTTGATCGTAACCCTGATCGCAATGAGAACGAAATACTATCAGCTACTTTCAAAGCGTTATACAAATGATGGAGTCAATCCCGCATTGGAAATGGAACCATCCTAAACAGGAGTGAATATGAAGGATAAAAATACCAGTGCATTTCCAAAAATTGGAGCGCCAGCCACACGAGTGTTGGAGGCGGCGGGATATTCCCGCCTTGAGCAGTTGACCAAAGTTACCGAAGCGGAGTTGGGTCAACTGCATGGGATGGGGCCGAAAGCACTTG
>JAVBXV010000314.1 GCA_030824405.1 Anaerolineales bacterium
TTTCAGAAAAACAAGCAGAGCATGTTGTAGGCCTGGAACAGCATGTCAAGTGCAGTGGGAGTGGAAATAAAAGAGGGTGCAGCCAAATTTCAGAGTTCGTAACCGCCACAGGAGAACGAATTCAATTAAGCAGGTTGTTCACTACCAGCCAATCTCAAGTGACCGAATTAGTGAATACAGTTAATGGCTTAATAAAAACGAAATCAACACCTATTCATTACACATCAGGTTTTTCGCCCTGGCTCACCTTTGACGTGTGCCTCTCGTCGTTTATACTGATTATGCTTTTGTTGCGAGCGTTTTTAAGGCTATCTCTAAAAAATAAAGATGAACAACCCACTACGGTTGTTCTGGGCAACCAAATTAAATGAGCCTCTCCCCAAATGAAAACAGAAAATAAACTTGGTTTATAAATTTCGTGTCTCACATCGGCAGAGGCACAAGTTGCCCAACAAAGCGTGGACCAGCCGCTGGGAGTATTCTGGCTTCGAGTTTTTTCTGTTGGGGAGCAGAGTCCACGAAGGCAGGCTGTTGGTCATTTCCTTGCAAAACAAAGGTAAATAATATAGGCAGGCCATGAAGGACGAAAACTTTCGAAGAGCTAAAGAAATCTTTTTCCAATATTCTTGCAACCATTCACACTTAGATTTTGGGGATGACGTAGATGAATACAAAAATTATGGTGTTACTTCGGATCAAGAAGACAAATGGACTGTTGAATATATATCACATTGGATTAGCCAATTATCTGTTGACGATTTAAAGGCTGTGCGTTTATTAAGTCGAATACGTGCGGAAGAATCCTTGCCAGAGTTATTTAGAATGGCATTAATTGGAGATAGCTTCGCAAGGCTAACATTTGCTAACGCGATATGCCATATCGCAGATGGGCAGAAAACATCTCCAGCAATGCGAGAACTTGCAAAGCAGAAAGCTATTTTCTTGTGGCAGTCGCTACTTGACAATCCAATTGAACTAACCGACAAACATAGAATAGAAATTGCTAACAACTTAGAAAGTCAGGCAAAAGTGCGAAAGAATATCAAAAACATTGATAATATTCAACAAACCCCAACCCCTGAAGAAGATATTGTAGCTTCAGCAAAGTTTGGCTTGGCAAAAGCAAAAAAGTGATTTATAGATAGCAAGGTTTTGGGAAATATTATAATAGGGGCTTGAAACAAAAAACACTGTCCAACAAAGCGTGGACTGGACGCTGGCGCCCTCTTCTGTCCTTTGGACATCTTCCCCTAAAGGGGAAGACTCAGCATTGGGAGTTTTCTGGCTTCGAGTTTTTTGTGCTCGGGAGCAGAGTCCACGGGCGCAGGCTGTTGGGTGCTTCAACAAGGGTTATCAATTGGCAGGGCAAACGGAGTCGCCCAGGGATATCAATTCGCCATCCCTGGCGGTGAACACCGAAAATATACACCCCTCATAGTTGAGAGGTGTCGGGTTGGTCTGTGTGGGGTCAAGAGGAGTTACCAGCCACCGACCTTTAAAGACAACAAACCATACTCTTGTTTCTTGAGGCCAAAGATCGTATTCCCCATCGCCTACTCCGATCCACTTCACGGCATCCGCGTAGCTCATTTCTTTAGTTAATACAGCACTGGGATATTCAGTCCACATTATGCCTCCCTTTTCTTCAAATAGTTTACCAGCAACAGTGATAGCATCAAGCCTCGTCTTCACCAGAGATCCAGGTTGATATAATTCGAGAGTTGTGTCAGGCGCAGGTTCGAGGCGTGAAATGTCTTCAGGCGCCGAGCAGCTCGCTATAAAAACGAGCAGGCATAAGAGTAAAAATCCATATAAGAATCGCATAATTTTCAGACGCTTTTACCATACCTTTTGTTCCTACTATTCGTACGAAAACGCTATCATCTAAATGAGAATCAGAAAATTTAGTTATTGGCTATAGTGTCTTTTTTGATTATGTTTCACTGTGAACTAAAACCGCGCCCAACAAAGCAAGCAACTGCCTTGATTATCAAGGACACCAGGGACCTCTTCTGTCCTTCGGACGTCTTCTCCTAAAGGAGAAGACTCGGCTTTGGGAGTTTTCTGGCTTCGAGTTTTTTCTGCTCGTGAGCAGAGTCCACGGCAGGCGAGCTGTTGGGCGCTTCTTAAAAATATCCACCTCTTTGAGAATACTACAATGAAAATTGATGAGATCAAACTACTGTATAGCTACAATGACTGGGCTGATGCGCGCATTCTGGCGGCCTGCACCAGGGTAAGTGCGGAGCAGTACGCCGCCCCAACTGTCTACGGGCACGGAGGGCTGCGCGCCACGATGGTCCACATACTGGATAACATCTGGCAGCAGCGCATCACACTCCAGGGATATTATCAGGAACCTTTGGCAAATGAGGCGGCCTACGACGCGACCGAGCTTCACGAGGACGCCTATCCGACACTCGTCATGCTGCAAGATCGCTGGCTGATCGAACAACGGGAGATGTGGCACTATCTCAACACATTGACCGAGGAAACGCTGAACAGCACGATCCGCTATGTTATCCCTGGTGCGATCCGCAAGCGTGTCGTGTGGCACATTCTGCTGGACCTCACCCTCCACGCCACCCAGCATCGCAGTGAAGCCGCCACACTGCTGACCAGCTATGGTCAGTCGCCAGGTGACTTCGACTTTACCCTGTTCCAATCTAAGCATGCCGAAGGAAAATAATAAGGTCGTCAACAAAGCCAGATCACTTGTAGAAAAAAACGCCAACAAAGTGCGCACGACGCACGGCTGGGCGTATAATTATTATGCAGGGTATGTGCTTGTATAGTCGTTGCACCCTGCAACAGGTTTATGCAAATAAGGAAAAAACAGTATGATGCTCATGATAATGATCGCGTTGGCAGTTATTGGCATTATCGTTGCCATAGCCCTATATGATCATTTCCGTAAATGAATATGGCCTATGGCGTGCCTTTTTACTGACATAAAAAAAGTGACCGTCCCCTTAAGGGGACGGTCACTTTTGCATAACCCTTCTGACTGCCAGCATCGTCAGATCATCAGCGAGCGGCAGCGGGTCGGAGAATTCATTCAGGTGCGCTTCCACAATTTCCAGCGCTTCATCGGCAGTTTGTGTGGGTTGAATTTTCAACGCCGCCACCAAACGCTCTTCGCCGAAGAGATCGCCGCCTGGTGAGAATGACTCAGTGACACCATCAGTGTACAGCAGCAGCAGATCGTCCACGCCCAGTGAAATGGTGCGCTGCTTCATGGCAGGCTGTTCCATCACACCCAGCGCCACAGCGGTGCGCGTGAGCTTCTCCACTTCCCCGTTGGCCTTCATCCAAAATGGCGGATTATGACCCGCGTTCACAAAAGTAAATTCGCCGCGCTCCACGTCCAACTCACCATAGACCGCCGTCACAAACATACCGTGTTGTGTATCTGGCAAAAGCTGTTCATTCACACGGCTCAGCACTTCAGCGGGCGAATGCGTTTCATTTACAGCCGCGCGCATCAGCGTACGCGTCAACGCCATGAACAACGCGGCGGGCATGCCTTTATCGGCAACGTCTGCAATGAACAAGCCCAGTTTCCCATTGGGCAATTCGATCACATCATAAAAGTCACCGCCCACCTGCCGCGCCGTCCGCCAGCGCGCAGATAACTGCCAGGAAGGATGCGTGGGCAAACTGCTTGGGATAAACGTCTGCTGAATTTGGCGGGCCAGCTGAACTTCCGTTTCGAGGCGTTCGCGCGAAACCATCTCCTGCTGCAACAGGTCATTCTGGATCGCAAGCGCGGCCTGCTGTGTGATCCCATTAATAATTTCCAAACGACGTGTGCGGAAGCGGCGTCCATTTTCAGCCTCTTCGACCAGCATCACGCCAAACATATCATTCTTGATCGAAAGCGGAACCGCCAACAGCAGACGATCCGCAGAGGAAACATCCGCTTCATTCTGGACCGTGGGCAGGATCTCCAACCAGGACCTTGCCTCCGCCTCAGGCTTGACCACATGAATGACGAGACGATTTTCATCGCGGGCAATATCGAGAAATGGGAAGATCCCCGTCTTGAATTCCTTCTCGGTCATGATCGATTCGTCAAATTCTGAAAAACCATATTCATGCGTGGCCACAAAAGTATCGCGTTCCTCATCCCAGCGATACAACGCCACGCGATGCACGCCGACAAGAATTGGCATGATACGAATGATCGTGCCAAGGATCTCATCCAGGTCACTCAAACTGACAACCGCCTGCGCCACTTGCAACAACGCCGCAGAAGCATAAGCCTGCTCCTGTGCGGCATCGAACAAACGCGCGTTCTCGATGGCAACTGCCGCATAACTTGCGAAGGTGGTCGTGATGGCTTGCGCTTCATGGCCATAGCGCCCCGCGGTGTGATGTGACAAAGTCAACACACCCAGCGGACGATCTCCCACGCGCAACGGCGCCGCAATGGATGAATAATTATCTTCATAATCAGCAGCCAGCCCCGCAGGCCACATGGGATCATCCGCACGGCGAATGACGGGCGCATCTGCCATGAGAGCTTCTGCCATGGCATAAGCGGCGATGGGGTCTGCAATACAAGCGTTTTCCAGTTGGTCAGGCTCAGCGCCATGCACAGCCGAAAGGCAAAGCTCGCCATCTTCCAAAAGCCAGATGGCAGAAATATCGATGGGCAGGTTGCGGTCCAATTCGGAGAGAATGGTTTCGAGTACTTCGTCTACACCAGCGTTGGTGGAGATGAGACCTGCCACATCACGCAAGCTATCTGAAGTTTGGCGGCGCCACTGCTCGGAGCGATACAGGTCCGCATTGCGAATGGCGGCGGCCATCGTATCTGCCACAGCTTCGAACATCATTTGATCGTCTTCGGTGAAGGCATTGACCTTATCCGATTGAATATCCAGCAAGCCGACCACTTTTTCGTTGAAGATCAGCGGTACGCATAATTCAGAGCGGGTATTCTTCGGCGGCAACGGGGATGGAACATAGCGATCATCCTTGGTGACGTCATTGAGCAAAATAGTTTTACCAAGCCGCGCCGCCCAGACCATGATGCCTTTGGGAGTATCCAATGAAATGGTATAGCCTTCGAGTTTTTTGCTGCGTTTGCCGCTGCCTGCTTCGTAGGCAATGATGCGTCTATTCGGATGAACGGTGAACAGGGAAACGTGCGGATACCCGAATTTCTCATGAATGAGATTGGCTGCCTCACGCATGATCTCGGAAAGATTGAGCGTGGAGGTCACACTCTTGCTTACTTCGGAAACTAATGTGAGCTGGTCTGCACGGCGGCGCAAACCGCTGTACAGGCGCGCACCTTCTACAGCGCGGGCAATGTTATCGGCCAGCGCGTTGAGGATCAGCAGGTCATTGGGATGGAAAGCGTGCGGCTGATTGCTCTGCACGTCCAACACGCCGAGAATACGATCTTCTATTTTGAGGGGAATGACAACTTCTGATCTGGTTTCGGGCAGGCTATCAATGAAGCGATAGCGCGCATCAGAGTGAACATCATCAGAGATGATCTGCTGTCCAAGCTGTGCGGCTTCACCGATGAGCCCCTGCCCTATCTCCACTTCCAGGGCAATGGCGGCTTTCTTTCGTCCCTTGCGGGGAGCCACAGCGCTGGAACGAAAACGGAGCGCGTTGGAATTGGGATCCAGCGTAAAAATGGCGACGTAATAATAATTGAAGGTGGTCTGAATAAGTTCGGTGACACGTTTGGCGAGCTCGTCCACGTGCAGGACGTTGGCGATCTGGGCGCTGACCGCACGCACCAGGTTAAGCTGCCGCAGGCGGAATTGTTCCACTTCAGCACGATGCGATGCAAAGAGACCTGTTGCTACGATCTGCACGAGACCTTGCAGCAGGTTCAATTCTTCTTTGGTGAAGGCTGGGCCTTTGGTTCGGGTAATTTGGAGAGCCCCGAGGATAAGTCCCTGATTGTCGAGCGGGATCGAGGCAAAGGTTAAGCGCGAAGCGGGGGCTTTATCCGATTTAGGATTGCCTTTTTGAGTGTATAGCTTTCCCGCTTTGACCGCAAGTTTCATTCCTTCCAGCGGGGGGTGCACGGGAAACACGCGCCCATCCTCCCAATCTGGCAGGCGAAATACATTTTCATTCAGCCAGACATCCACTTTCCCCGCAATTAATGCGCTCGTCATCGACACAATGCGGTCGCGTTGTGCGCTGAGCGAATCTTCGTTACGGAGCTGTTCCCCAAGGCTGGCAAGTTGACGCCAGTCCCACGATTCAGGACGCTCCATGCGAGTTGCGGCGGTCATGAGAAGTTATCCCTTGCGCTTGATCATTGTGAGTGTGTTATTTTTTCCCTTGCTTTCGTAGCGGAGTTCATCCATCAACTTGCGCATCAAATAAACACCCAACCCGCCGATCTGGCGTTCAGATAATTCTGCTTTCAGGTCTGGTTGTTTTGCCTTGGAGGGGTCAAAGGATGCGCCTTGATCGCGCATGGTGATCACGATGGCATCTGCCTGCATATCACAGGTGATATCCAATGTGGCATCTGTGATGCCTTCGTATGCGTGCTCGATAATATTGGAGGCCGCTTCATCAGAGGCAAGCTGCAAGGAGTAGATATCTTTGTCAGAAAACCCTCCCTGCTTCGCTACCTGGGCAACGAATTCACGGATCTCATCGAGGTATTCAAATTTGGCGGGAAAGGTTTGTTTGGGCATGATATAAGATATAAAAGCCGCCTCTTCGTAAAACCGTAGAGGCGGCTTTTGTTTTATTGGTTATCCAGAGTATACCGGCTGTTGTTAGAAATTGCCGACAGCTTCAATTGGGTCATCAAAGGTCTTGAAAAGTTCGGTGAAACCAGCAAGTTCGAGAGCTTCACGAATGCGCTCAGGAACTTTGACGAGGACAACTTCACCGCGGTTATAGCGTTTGCAATTGCGCTGGGCGGCAAGCAGGGCACGAAAGCCTGCGCTGGACATGTATTCAAGCTCACCCATATCGATGACGATTTTATATTTGCCATCTTCAGTGATCTTTTCAAGCGCTTTGCTAAATTCGGGTGCAGTAGCACTATCCACTCGACCTTTTACATTTAACAGGTCACAATGTTTGAACTCTTGATTGGTAATCTCCATGTCATTCCTCCGTCAGCAAGGTAGGTATTTTTAGTACTGTTCCAAAATTATATCACGGGTTATGAGAGCGTTATGAGCATATTTAGGGTTCAGGAATGCTATACTTGTATATTCAAGCAGAAAATCAGGCAAATCGTTTACAATAACAAGATCATGAAGAAGGAGAAATAAAATGATGGGCGAACCTGTCCTTGTCATGCTTGTAGAAGATAATGCCGACCATGCCGAGTTGGTGATCCGTACGTTGGAAGACCATCGAATTGCCAATCGCATACAGCATTTTTCTGATGGGCAAAGCGCACTTGATTATTTATTCCGCAGGGATGAATATGCAGATCCACTTTCCAGCCCGCGGCCGCACGTTATTTTGCTTGATCTTCGCCTGCCCAGAGTGGACGGTCTGGAAGTATTACGAATCGTCAAAGAAGATGACGAATTGAAATCCATTCCAGTGATCGTGCTGACCACTTCAGAAGCGGAAAAGGACGTGGCACGCGCATACGATAACCACGTCAACAGTTACCTTGTTAAACCTGTGGGGTTTGAAGAATTCAGCAAACTCATGGACGACCTGGGGTTCTTCTGGCTCGGCTGGAACACCCATCCTAATATTTAAAAAATATGCTCGACGACTCGATCAATATTCTATTAATTGAAGATGAAGATCCGCATGCGGAGTTGATTCAACGCGCCTTTGAAGATCAGGACAGCCGCGTAAAAATCCATCGTGTGCGATCATTAACCGAGGCGCGTACTCACATGCTCTCGCAGGAACCCGCACTGATCATCGCGGACTGGCGCCTGCCAGATGGCGAAAGCATGGCTCTTCTGCCCAACCACAATGATCCCCTTTCGACGCCCATCATCCTAATGACCAGTTATGGCAATGAACGCATTGCCGTGGAAGCATTGAAATCTGGCGCGTTGG
>JAVBXV010000121.1 GCA_030824405.1 Anaerolineales bacterium
TCCGCAGTTCCTGGGCCCAGCACAACCACAGACATGCGCCCAAACAACTGTTCTTCGTTTAAGAATTCACCTTCCGCAATTTCCATATTGCGAACCACGGCATAATCTGGGGTTACGCCAGAGATCGTGGTGGTGGAATTCTCGCCGCCAAATGTCAACGTTCCGTTGCCTTGAATCGCTGGCGCAACCGAAGCCACAGACGGGGCTGCGAAAGGATCGGCAATTGCGTCAGCATCTGCAAGAGTTAATGGACGATTATTGTTACCACTGCTACCACCGCCGCCTGAACCAGGAGGGCCTTCGGGAGCTCCGCTAAAAACGAACAACAGATTTGTACCAATGCTGGAAATGGAACCTGTAATGGATTCTTCTGCGCCGCGTCCCACAGCAAGCATGGCGATCACGGCCGCAACGCCGATGACAATGCCAAGCACTGTCAGGCCTGAGCGCATTTTATTGCCATTCAAACTTTCAATGGCTTCGAGAAGGGCCTGGGTAAAAGTCATTTCTTCGTCTTCCCGTCTTTTTCATACGAAGTATCCAGCACGCCATCCGTCAAACGGATCACACGCTGGGTTTGCTCTGCAATGCGCGGATCATGCGTAACAATGATGAGGGTTGTGCCGTGATCTTTGTTTAAGGTAAGCAGAATGTTCATGATCTCCGTACCAACCTTGGAATCCAAATTGCCTGTGGGTTCATCGGCCATGATCATGGCAGGGTCGTTGACAAGCGCGCGCGCGATCGCCACACGTTGCTGCTGTCCGCCTGAAAGTTCATACGGACGGTGCTTCATACGGTCTTGTAATCCAACTGCTTCCAAAGAACGAATAGCGCGTTCACGGCGCCCCTCAGTAACCCCTGCGTAACGCAAAGGTAATTCCACATTGCCCACAGCGGTTAAGCGCGAAAGCAAATTGAAACTTTGAAATACAAACCCCACCTTGCGGTTACGCACACTCGCAAGCTGGTCATCATCCATCTCGGCAACCGCCTCGCCATCCAGAAAATACTCACCTGAAGTGGGTCGGTCTAAACAGCCAAGCGTATTCATCAATGTGGATTTACCCGAACCAGACGGCCCCATAATGGAAACCACCTCGCCGCGCTTGATATTAAAAGAAACACCGCGCAGGGCTTCAACATCGAAATCACCCATCCTGTACGTTTTCTTTAGGTCACGGGTTTCGATCACCCAATCCATGTTAGCCTCCAAACGGTCCGCCATTGGACGACGGTGGATTCAAAATGATCTCGTCGCCTTCCTTGACATCGCCGTCCACCAAAACGCTTTGTATATCGGATGAAGAACCGAGTCGTACTTTAATTTTGACTGGTTCGCCATCAACAAGTTTGTACACCACTCGTTCATTGTCCACCAAACGGACTGCACGATTGGGCAGCAGCACCACGTCGTTGACTTCTTCCACAACAATGTTGACAGCGGCGGTCATGCCAGGTTTGACGAGTTCATCTGCATCTGTCAACGCAATGGTAACGACAAAGTTGACCACGCCCTGAACGGTATCACCAGCCTGGCTCACTTTCACCACTTCTCCATGATATGGCTCGGGTCTGCCAAGCACAGCATCAAATGTTAGAGTAGCGCCCTGCCCAATGGCAACACTGTTGATGTCCACTTCGGAGACCTGCACATCAACCAGCATGTCGGAAAGATCATCCACGCGGAAAGCAACTTCTCCCGCGTTGACCTGGTCACCAACTACGCTGTTTGCCTGTGTCACTGTCCCATCAAAGGGAGAGACAATTCTGGCAAGGTTCAAGGTGGCTTGCGCCGCGGCCACACGGGCTTCCGCCGCAGAGACCTCTGCCGGGTCGGCTCCGTTTTTTACGCGGTCATAATTTCGACGGGCATCTTCAAGCTGAGCTTCTGCCAAAGCAAGTTTTTCATCTGCATCGGCAATATTTTCGGCGCTGGCATAGCCCTTGTAATAACGCACCTTGGGGATGCCGCCTTCAAGATATGTTTCAGTAATGGTAATTCTGCCATTCAAGCTCATGCGATAATCGTAGGCTTTCTTGTAGGTTTCTTCAGCCGCATCTAATGTTCGCAAAGCCTGCGCACGGGCTGTGTCTGAATCGAGCAGGTTTTCGAGAGCTTTTTGTGCCGCAACAAGGTCTGCTTCGGCGAGGATAATGCTCTGGTTGAGAGACTGCTTGTTAAGACTGGCCAGTTCATCATCGCGTGAGATGCGATCTCCAACTTCCACATTAACGACATTCACGATCCCTGTCGTCTGCCAGATCAAGACTGCGCTCTGTTTGGAGCGGACCGTCCCTGTAGCGCCGACTGTGGCAACCAGATTGCCGCGCTCGATCGTTACGGTTTGATAAAGTGTTTCCGCATTATTTCCGCTGGTGGAAAAAAAGATAATAAGCAGAACAGCCGCCGCGACAGCCCCAATAATGATCCATGTTCTGCGCGAGAACCTTGTAAAAAATTGTTTCATAGAAATATCTCCAAATATTTATAGTACGTGCCCCGCTGTACGCGTGCGCACACGCCCAAAGTTTACCCAACAATTGTGGGTTTTTTGTGTAGGTTAAATCAACCATAACCATTCTAATTCACTGCCGAAACTTTAGATGGATTTTCCTTGATTCCTCTAATAAAGGTCTAATGAGAAAATTAAGACGATTGTCGTCCACATTTGTGACATATAAGCCTGTAACACTCCAATTAGATTGGGTATCATCACAGAAGTTGTAATTTAGATTTACGGAATTATTCTTTCGGAGGCTGTATGCAGGCAGTGCCTAGTGAATTTTTAGCAATTGACAGAAAAGAACGTGCCAACCGTCCTTATTTTGACCTTGATCTGCGAGCCCCAGAAGAACGCACCTGTGACTTTAATGCCGTCGTGATCGAATTTGAACCTGAACGCGCCATGGTGGAAGCCGCGCGTTGTATTCACTGCCCAGACCCTGCACCATGCATGGTGGCCTGCCCAACAAAAAACGACATTCCATCTGCCATGTGGCTGATCGAACAGGGACGTTTTGTGGAAGCTGCGGGGATTTACCACCAGACCAGCGCCCTGCCCGAAGTATGCGGACGTGTATGTCCGCATGAGGCTTTATGTCAGGGCTCCTGTGTGTTGAACAAACATCATCAACCAGTTTTATGCGGCGAACTCGAAGCATTCACGGTCGATTACGAACGACGCACACAAGGGTACGCAATTCCAAAAGGCGAGCCTACAGGGAAAAAAGTTGCGATCATCGGCGCAGGCCCTGCCGGCCTTGGCTGTGCAGATCTGCTGATCCAAAAAGGACATGAAGTAACCGTTTTCGAATCCAAACCTGCCCCGGGCGGATTGCTCGTTTACGGCATTCCCAATTTCAAACTGGCAAAAGATGTCTGGGAAGAAAAGTGGGAAGAGTTCGAAAAAGCAGGTGTCAAGTTCGTCCCCAACACCTATATTGGTAAAGATAAAACCATTGACGGACTTTTCGCTGAAGGCTTTGATGCCGTCTTCATTGGCGTAGGTTCTGAAATTGATGCAAAGATGGACGACACCCCAGGCACAGATCTGGATGGCGTACACGAAGCCACAGATTTTCTCATTCGCGGAAACGTGGAACCTGAATTACTCCCTGAAAATATGCGCGGTCCAGTTGGGATTGGAAAACGCGTAGTGGTCATTGGCGGCGGTGATACAGCCTCAGATTGTTTACGCACAGCCATCCGCCTCGGCGCAGAAGAAGTGACCTGTCTCTATCGTCGTACTGAAAAAGAAATGCCAGGCGGTAAAAAAGACCGCAAAATGGCAAGAGACGAGGGCGCAAAATACCGCTTCCTCACCCAGCCTGTTAAATTTATCGCGGGCGCAGATGGAAAACTCGCCGCTGTGGAATGTATTGAAATGAAACTCGGCGAACCAGATGCAAAAGGCCGCCGCAAACCTGTACCTGTGGAAGGTTCAAATTTCAGTGTAGCCGCTGACACCGCAATTCTCGCACTTGGCTACTGGCCAGACCCGATCCTCGGCAAGACCACCCCAGAACTCGAAGTTCATGATTGGGGTCTCATCACTGTAAAAGACAAGGCCAAAGGGAACACATCCCGTGAGGGCGTTTTCTCTGGCGGAGATTGTGTCACAGGTCCAGACCTCGTTGTCACCGCAATGGTTGCAGGGAAAAAAGCCGCGCTCGCCATTGATGAATACCTTAAGAATAAGAAATAACCTGTTGTGAGGGCAGGGTGAAACAAGTCGGGCGAGGCCATAATGGCCTCGCCCGATGCTTTTGTTATAATCCACAACATGATGTATCGCATTGTTCGCGGCCTGGAGATCGGGATACTTCTCCTTATCTCTGCCGCAATTTTCACGTATAGCAACCCACCCCTTACTGATCAAATTGAAAAAGTTCGCGCACACACGCGCGATCTTGAATTCAATTACATCACCTGGACAGCTAACGCCACCCTCTTGAAGATCCGCGCCGCATCCATTGGCCTGCCGCACACGCTTGACCGCGAAGCGCAAAAGCAGGCAGTCATGGAATATCTGCGCGCCACACAATCTGTGCTCGAAAAAGAATATGCCCTTAAGCAGGTCTATTCAGACGCAGCCATCACAGATAAAGAAGCCGCATCCATGGCGTTGCGCGCAGAACTAAATACATTATACGAACGCCAGCACGAACTTGCGCCGCTTGCAGAAGCCGTGCTTCAAGAACAGATCAGCCAGATCCTTGCCGAACTAAATCTCAGTGTATTCAACCAGCCAGTTCCAAATGTCCTTTATCACGCCACACCGCTGCCTTACGCATTGATCGTCTCCCCCCGTGACCGCATCGAACAGGTCGCAAACATATCCATCCACACCGAGATCACGATCGATCAACAAGCCACGCTCGAAACCGCAGTGGATGAAAACCTGAACACCTCATCCCTCGTGGTTCCCATTGGCGGCGTTGGCGTCTACCCAACCATGGTCATGCGCAGCACCGATCTCTCCTGGATCCTCAACACCATCGCCCACGAATGGACGCACAACTACTTAACACTTCGTCCATTGGGGTTTTTATACACAAAGACTCCTGAACTACGCACAATAAATGAGACAACCGCCTCCATCGCAGGCGACGAAATTGGGATGCTCGCCCTCGAACGCTTTTACCCTGAATTAGTAACCGCTTCACACCCGACCGTTGGCCTGATCTCTGCTCCGTTGGATCATCCTGAACCTGGAGATTTTCTGCGTCCGCCCTTTGACTATCGCGCAGAAATGAATGAAACCCGCACCACCGTAGACGCGCTGTTAAAAGATGGAAAGATCGAAGAAGCAGAAGCGTACATGGAAGCCCGCCGACTTGTCTTTCTAAAAAATGGATACCTGCTGCGCAAGATCAACCAGGCATTCTTTGCATTTTTCGGCGCATATGCTGATTCCCCGGGCGGCGCGGCGGGCGAAGACCCAGTTGGCCCCGCGGTACGTGAACTGCGCGCCCAAAGTGACTCTCTCGCAGATTTCATCAACACCATTTCATGGGTGAACGATTTTAGCGATTTACAAAAATTGGTTGATGAATAAGGACTCCATTCAAATGAAAAAAAACATGCTTATTCTGGCAGTGTCCATTGCCTGTCTTTTCGTGCTCAATGCATGCTCTACTAATACACAAACACCGCAAACGCCCTATACCGCAACAGAACAGATCATCCTTCCACAGACACCCACCCCGTCGATCACCTGCTCCATCGTGTCTATAGAACCAACGCTGCAGCCTGATAACAATTCATATTTTCCGCCAGTATCCGCAGCGGACTTTTCCTTCGGGCCCGCAGACGCACCCGTCACACTGATCGAATATTGTGACTTCCAATCCTCTGGCTGCAGGAATTTATCCATCACCATTGCCGCGTTGATGCAAAATCGCGATGATGTTCGTTTTGTATTCCGTCCCTTTCCACTCATTGGAGTAATGGACAAATCAGACAAAGCCGTCCTCGCTGCATTTGCCGCCAATGAACAGGGAAAATTCTGGACTATGTACGATCTGCTATTCGCCAAATACGATCAATGGGCAACTCTTCAACCCGACCAATTCAACAATTGGGTAATCAATGAAGCAACCCAACTCGGCGTGGACGGGGACCAACTCAAGGCGGCGATCAATGCCCCAGAAACAACGACCAGAATGATGTCCGCGTATGATGCGGCGAAACAACTCAGCATCCCAGCCGTTCCGCTCATCCTGATCAACGGCGCGTTGCAGCCATCGTATTTGTTGGATTATAAAAATATCAGTGACGCCACTGGTTTGATCGCGCTGGGCGAAAAACAATTTGCCGAATGTCCGCCCTTCAATATTGATCCCGCAAAAAAATATATTGCCACACTCCACACTGAAAAAGGCGATATCGTCATCGACTTATTCGCAGACAAAGCGCCGCTGGCCGTGAATTCATTTGTCTTTCTTGCAAGGCAAGGTTGGTTTGACGGGGTAACATTTCACCGTGTGATTCCAGGGTTCGTTGCGCAGGCTGGCGACCCAAGCGCCACAGGGTTGGGCAACCCTGGCTATTATTTCAACAATGAAGTCAATGACTTGAAGTTTGACAAAGCGGGTTTTGTGGGCATGGCCAACGCCGGGCCAGACACAAATGGAAGTCAATTCTTCATCACTTTTGCCCCTGCCGAGCATCTCAACGGACGCCATACAATTTTCGGCAGGGTCATCAGCGGGCTGGAAATTGCAGAACAGCTCACACCGCGCGATACCAGCCAGGGCGGAATTCTCCCCGCAGGCGACAAGATCCTTTCCGTGGATATCGAAGAAAAATAATGCAAATCAACGCGGTATCCATCATCTTATTGTTCAGAAAAGTGGGAGTACAATAGCGCCATGAATTTTTCATCTCACGCACGTGAAAACGATATTGCACAACTTGTTGGCTTGAGCCACAAACATTTTATTATCACCCTGAAAGCGGGCGCCGATTTCCAATCGCACCGCGGCGTCTTGCAGCACGATGATCTGATCGGGAAACCCTGGGGCTCACAAGTGTACAGTCACATGGGGTCGCCATTTTTTCTTCTGCAGCCATCCGTTGCAGACCTGCTCATCAACCTGAAGCGCGGCACACAAATTCTTTACCCAAAGGATATTGGCTACATTCTAATGACCATGGGGATCGCGCCCGGCCAGCATGTAATGGAAGCAGGCACAGGCTCTGGCTCGATGACAATTTCACTCGCAAACGCGGTAGGTCATGAAGGACGTGTAACATCCTACGAACAAAAACAGGATACGCAAAACCTGGCCCGAAAAAATATCGAACGCGTTGGGCTCGCTTCGCGCGTGGACCTAAAACTGCGTGACATCCAATTGGGCTTCGACGAAACTGACGCAGATGCCTTCTTCCTCGACGTGCAAAATCCTTATGACTATATTCCACAGGTACGAGCCGCTCTCAAACCTGGTGGCTTCTTCTGTACGATTGCCCCTACTTTCAATCAAATTGAAAAGACTTTGTACGCCCTAAAAAAGAATAAATTCGCCTTTGTGGAAGTATGTGAAATTCTACTGCGCCACTTCAAAACGGAGCCAGCGCGTATTCGCCCCACAGATAGGATGGTGGCGCACACGGGTTTTCTGATCTTCGCACGCAGGATCGAACCAAGCACAGACACACGCGGCGATGAACTGATCGACGAAGTTGGCGTAGGCTCCATACCAGAATACCAGTAATCGTTCGAGTGATTTCTTTATGAATCCAAGCCAGCACCACATTACGCAAAAACTGCAAGCCGACGAACGGAACAGGACCGACGCGGACAGTTACGCCGAAATGCCGATCAAACCAGGGATACTATTAAGATGCGCCGCAGTGCTTATTCCGCTGACCTATTTTCAGGACGAATGGCATTTGC
>JAVBXV010000389.1 GCA_030824405.1 Anaerolineales bacterium
GAGGTGACGAACGCTTACATCACAGTAAAAAACACGGGTATGGTGGATCTGCCTAACTCATGTTTTCTGCTTCGCGCTCTCGACGAGGATCGAGAGCATCCAGATAAAAAACAATGTGTCGAAAACCTGCCCGTGCAATATCAAGTAACCATGAAATTAACAGTGGACTCACAATATAAAGCCGATACAATTATTCAAGTTGACATCACGACCAACGATACAATTTTGCTAAGACTGGACAAGCAATCCTGCAAAGACATCAACCTCTTTGGTAATATTCCATCAGATTTGGGCGTCATCAAACCCGTCACTCCATAATCCTTACACTACTGGTATGAAGATCGGAAATAAAATAAGGCTGGGCAATTAATTGCCCAGCCTTATTTTATAATCCATCACCCAAAAAATTATTTAAGATTGCATTCGATATTCAAGGATGGACTGCTTGATCTTCTCTTGAAGTTCGATGGCTTGTTTTTCGGTAGGAGCCACAACGATATATCCAAAACGATTCTTGAACAAGGCTTTTGTGATCGTTATAACAACGCCAAGCGGCTCACTACCTGCCATCGGATACAAATAATTATTCAACACCCTGGTCAGTTGATCTGCTTCAGTAATCACACCTGAATTCGCCGCCTCAAAACTTATCAACGAAACTTCATTAATATAGTCGTCGCCAAATGCATGTTTCGCAAATTCGTGTACATGCGTGCCTCCAGTTCGGCGCGCATTGATCTCAAGCAGATAAAGTTTATCATCGTCACTGACGATGCAGTCCATATCGAAATGACCAACATACCCCATTAATTGAAGTCTGCGAGCCAACTCCAAACCAGACTGCTCAAGTACCTTACACCAGGTCTGATCGTAAATCTTGCGATCCACCTGTATTCCACAGAAGTCGCCAAAACCTAAAAACAATTGCGTTGATATATAGGTAATGTTCGGCTC
This sequence comes from Anaerolineales bacterium, assembly GCA_030824405.1. Lineage (GTDB taxonomy): Bacteria > Chloroflexota > Anaerolineae > Anaerolineales > Villigracilaceae > Villigracilis. The sequence goes on from JAVBXV010000389.1 coordinate 955, forward strand.
ACCGCTTCCCAACTTTGGTACATACACCTCAATAGACGGTGATATCTTTTGAGCGGAAGGGATAAAACTTTCCACAATAATAGGTTCATTTGCGTAGAATGGCTGATGTTGTAGTCTGTTTAAAATATTTTCAACAGTGAGGCCAGCCTCAGGTGCAACAACGGTTATACCGATGCCGCTCTCGCCAGTATCAGCCTTCATCACGCACGTTTCGCCTCTACTGGCAAACCAATACGCCGTCTCAGCCGCTTGTTTGAAATCGTAGCATACGATCCCAAATGGAATGATCTTATCTGCATTAGGCAGCCAAAATGACGCCAGAGATCTAAAACCCGTCTTTGTGTCAATATGGTCGCGCACCCAGAGATGATCTGTATCGGGACTTTCAGGCGTAATAACCGTCAAATTGAAATCACGGCGCAATGTGCTTACAAGGTGCAAAAATTCCTTTGTGGTCGCATAAGGAATAATCTGTACAATACGATCTGAGCCAGCGTACTTAATAACGGCTTCAACCAAATGTTTTTCGCGCAAAATATCCAGACTCAAATAGTGCGTTGGCTCTACAGGAGCGATATAAGTTGTGCCAGAGTAGCTCAACCGCGATGTGTTCAACTCCGCATGAGCTATAGGATAATTAACAATCACCAGCTTGGGATCACCTGCCCATAAAATCGTGCGATCACCGTGATAATCCTCATCATCAATTAACTCTGCAGATTGTGAAGGTTTGTCGCTGCGGCCTAAAAAATCAATATGAGCTTCGGCAAAATTACTAACCACTACTGTAGGGATATCATTCAAAATTGGCATAAAGGGATGCGGTCTCTTAGGAATCTTTATCCTGGGGCTTGTGCTGGCTGCGCATTTGTAGTGCCTTTTCCTTTAAGGATTGAAAAAATTCAGACTCTACAATATCCTCAACCTGTTTACGGCGTTTCGATTCGTCGATGGCAATCTTCAACTCTTCAACCTGTTTACGCAATGTCTGTTCGCGCTTATAGACCTTATCGATCATTCCTCTGAAAACCCGCTCCATGATTTCAATTTCATCGGGATAACTCTTGGACAGCTTCAACTCTTCCAGGTCTTTCAAGCCAACTTCATATTCGCCATCACCAATCCGTCCCGCCGCACGGGTAAGCCCAACAATCGGACGTGTGAAAATTTGCGCAGCAAAGTAGACCATGGCAAGCAAGATCACATAAGTAATGGAAAAAGCAATATAGATATTTCTCAAGATTTGCTGTCTAACTTCATTCACATAAGTGGACGTAAAATCTATGCCCAAGGCAGCAACTACTTCACCTTTTGAGTTCTTAATAGGTGCATATGCAGAAACCCATGAACCAAATTTATCTCCATAGATCTCAGGGGTGCAGTTTTCGTCCTGATAAGTACACCAGCCCGTATCTGTTTGAAACACGACCTGATCGAAGCCCGCAATATTAGGTCCCGTATTAATGTCGTACGAGGTGCGGAACTTTACAAACTGGTCCCAGTCTGGATTCGGCAAACATGCACCCCAGGTGGTGATGAAGATAATCTCGTTGGGCTTTTCCCCCATAATATAGGTATAAGGGCTGGCACGCGGCTCAACACGTCTGATTTCGCACAAAACCTGCACCTGGCTCCAATAGCGCGGATCATCAGTCAGGCCGTCTTCCCCCACCTGACCTTCGCGAATCAATCCTTCCATTTCGTCGCCGTTAATAATTTGCACCTGATCGTTTTCATCAAGTATGCCTGTCTCGGTCGAACCTACAATCGTATCGTAAAGCCCTTCCTTGATCTGGTCCATTGCCTCTCTTTGGGCAAAGTTGTAGAACCAGTAATATGTAGACGCAAAGACGACAGTGAATATCAGTGTAAACGCAACAATTAATTTCGTCTGAAGACTTACAAATCTTCCGCCAGATTTACTAGGAGTGGTATTCGTTTTCATTGTTTTTATATTCTCTTTCTATGCAGGGATTTCACTAAACATTTTTTGAGACAACCAATGATCGACGGGCAGGCAATAATGATCTACAAGTAATGCAAAAAGTACGGTTCTGATAATATTCGAATCATTTGCTTCAAAGACATGACCAGGGATTTGAAATGCACCCAGGCGCATTCTACCAAATGCTATTTTATCGAGATCATCCTTTTCATCTGACGCCTCCACCAATTCCAGCGTGTAAGGCGGCTCGTAATAATCAATCGGAAATTCAATAAACCCATACCTGAAATATTTTTGCACAAGGGACTCGTACTCCACTTCAGCGGCCATACAAAGCGGAGCAGAATATCCATTCGCCTGTGCATCCTTAACCAGTTGTTCCATGGAAAGAAACAATCCAAGATGTGCAAGTCCTTGATATTCTTTATATTGAATCTTTCGCCATTCTGGCAAAATGGCAAAATCCATAAGAAGGCCGACATTTCTCTTTTTGTTATACAGAAATCCAATTATACCTACAGGTTTTCCCTGAATGACCAATAGCCATTGATGCCACTTCTCATCTGCAGACTGATCCGCTACTTTCTCGGAACGCTGCCGCATAACGGGCATATAACGAAGATATTGAGGAAATAATTCAGCATAAATTAAAAGGTACTCATCAATATAGTCGGAATTACCGTCAACTAGATCATGAACCACAAGTCCAATCTCACTAATTTCCTGCGCAAGTTCAAACCTAGAATTCGATGCCATCCAGTACACTCTTTCGCTTGGAACGTGCCAGACGATAGTTTAACATACTCACATCGTAGGCCTTTCGCAATTGCAAACTGACAACTACACCAGAGATCGCTACGGTAATGGCAATGCCAAGATATACCCACGTGGCAACCTGCATGGTAATCACGCCACTGGACACCAATGCAAGAAGAATGATCAATATAACGCATCCCACCACTGTGGCAGTTGTAATGAAATAGCTATCCATAAAAGCGGATATTCTCCCACGCCTCTCATCGGGGACCAGCCCCTGCAGAGCCTTACGTGCAGGGTCATCCCATGCAGTGTATACAGTACGAGCAATAAAACGGGACGACGCCACCCCGATCAAAGAGGGTATCCACAATGCTACTCCACTGGCTATCGTCATTGCAATTGGCAAGGCCATGAATGCATTCTTTAATTGAGTTCTGGGGAGCAAGCGGCTGGTGATCAGCCATTGGAATATCAGCAGGCCGAATGTTTGAATGGCTTTGTAATAGCCAAGGAATCTTTGAAATTCAAGATCATTACTAACAGAGTTATTGATCACCGAGAGGAAATTAAATTCAACCAACGTCAGCATAACCCCTGTAAAGAGCATTAATATACCAACTGCCTTAAGCACAGGCACGTTAAGAAAATAATCCGCACCTATGCTGATCGTGTCGCGCAAGCCCACATCTTCAACACGAGACTGTCTGGTTTTGATCGGTGTATCACGGAAAATATATCGCAGAAATGCAGCACTTAATATTAGGATAATAGCCACCCCCGTGAATATCTGCGAAAGACCAAAAGAATATAGCTCAGCAAGGTAGGTTACCCATGCCGCCAGTCCGTTACCAGCCAAACCGCCGATCACAGCGCCAGAGGCAATAAAGGGGAATACACGTTTTGATTCGGTCACGGCGTATACGTCACTTGCCAGCGCCCAAAATGCCAGGGGCATGATCATAAACTGCTGATCTGCCAACAGATAAAGAATTGGATAAGTAAACCAATCAGGCAAATTGAAGGCAAACATAAATTCAAGCAGGAGGTAGAACACAGCAAGGCCGACCAACAGCCAGGAAACCAAATGTAAGCGCGGATAACGATCAATGACTACCAAATACCCGCCTGCCGCAAATATTGTCAATAGTGTAGTGACGATCCAAAGCCACGGTATTCGATCTATTCCAAGATTGCTGATGAAGCCAGCAGTTGCCACCACATCGGATAATTCCAGCACCAATGTATTGACGGCAATCAACACCCATAGCGAAAAAGCCAGCTTTGCCTCCCCCTGCTTAAGATTGAGAAACCCAAGAAGTCTTTCCTTCATTCAAACCTCATATTTTATTAAAGAAGTGGAAATATTTGCAAAAACATGCCGCCAGAGCGGCATGAGCATTTGAGGGGAGTTCCGAGCATGAAGCCCACGGCTAAAAAATGTTTGCCATTGTATCATATTGACGGGGCGCAATTTTCCAATCGACGGCCGAGCAAAATAGTAACGGTACGGTGAATGTCATGCATAAAAGTGTATAATTCCATTATGACAGACGAACAAATTAAATCCCTGGCACGCAATAGGATCGCCATGTTAATTGACGGCGATAATGCACAGGCTGGCATTCTCCCGCAAATGCTGGTGGAAGCTGGTCGTCACGGACAGGTCACTGTCCGCAGAATTTACGGCGATTGGACCACCGCCAACATGAATTCCTGGAAGGAAACGCTTAATTTTCACGCCTTCCAGCCTATTCAGCAATTCCGTTATACCATCGGGAAGAACGCAACCGATAGCGCCATGATCATCGACGCAATGGACATCCTGCACACGGGTGTAGTAGATGGTTTTTGCCTTGTCTCCAGTGACAGTGATTACACACGCCTCGCCACTCGCATCCGCGAGTCAGGTATTTTCGTGATGGGCATTGGCGAAAAGAAAACGCCCAAGCCATTTGTAAATGCCTGCGATGTTTTTGTTTACACAGAAAACCTGGTGGTCGAGAAAAAAGCAACTCAGCAAAAACAAGTAGTTGCCAACAAGAATAAGAAAACCAAGGAAGAAAAAGAAGAACCTGACCCAATGCCCATCCTTACACAGGCTTTTGAAATGGCTGTTCAACAGGATGGTTGGGCGCGCCTTGATATGATGGGAACTGCGTTGTATCAACTAGACCCTGGCTTCGACCCGCGCACCTACGGGCACAAGCAATTATCCCGAATGGTGAGCAAGTTGAAGGATCGCTTTGAAATGAAAACACAGGAAAATAATGGGGTTACACTTTTTTATGTAAAAATGAAGGAATAAATAAAAACACTCCGTAAATTTACGGAGTGTTTTTATTTATAGAATTCACAAGCTCTAATTTTTTCTTTCCAGCAAGGTCTTCATAGATCGAAACGATCTGCCCTGCGATCTTGGCCCAGGCGTAGTCCAATGCATATGTCGCCGCATGCAGGCCCATGGTTTCGCGCAGAGGCGCATCGTTCAATAGCTGTGATAATTTATCACAAAGTTCACCAGGATCACTATCAGGAATTGTATATCCTGTAATTCCATTTTGCACCAAATAGCCCAGCCCGCCTACTTCAGAGGCGATCACCGGTGTGCCACACGCCATTGCTTCAAGAGCAACCATGCCAAATGACTCATACAACGAGGGCATCACCAATGCTTCTGCGGCGGAATAATAATACGGCAGCGTATCCTGCCCGCGTTTCCCAAGAAAAATAACGGTCTGCCCCATGGCAAGATCATCACACAATCTTTGCAAGCGCGTCATTTCCACAGACATGTCATCTGGACCCGCATCTGGCTCGCCGCCAATGATCGCAAGATGCACAGGCCTATGCAGCCCATCCACATTCAAACAACACATTGCATTGATCAATGTATCCACACCTTTGAGTGGCTCGATCCTGCCAACAAATAGAACCATTCTATCTTCAGGCTTTAGGCCGATGAACGCCTTGGCCTCATCGGCAGGGATGGGATAAAAATGACTCGTATCCACACCGGGCGGAATGGTGACGAGATTGCGACCATCTGTTTTATAGAGGAAGCGGAGTTGGGTCATCTCTGCCAGAGTGGCGACAATGATTCGATCTGCCCTACGGAGAACCTGCCTCTCCCCATTGAGCCGATCCTCGCCTGCACGTTCGTCTTCCGAACGCGCCACCCGATTCTTCATTTCGCCAAGTGTATGAAACATGTGCACAACAGGAGTGCCGCCCCACGCATCGCTCAACTGTTCCGCGGCCAGCCCAGACATCCAATAATGGCTGTGGATGACATCATATTGAATCCCCTTTTCCTCGGCAAATTGCTTGATGCCTTCCACAAAGTCTGGAATATATTTGGCGATTTCCTGCTTGCCAGCAGGGTGCTCCGGCCCAGCCTGAATATGCACCACGCGGTTTCCGAACCCGAGATCGTGCAATACATGCGGCACATGTTCATCCTGTGAGCGCGTAAACACGTCCACATGGATGCCCATACGGCCCAGTTCCTGTGTCAAATCGCGGACATAAACGTTCATTCCGCCTGTGTCTTTGCCGCCCAAAGTAGCCAATGGGCAGGTATGGTAAGAAAGCATGGCAATTCGTAACATTGAATAATATCCCTACAGCATAGATGCGCATCTCATTGCAAATCTTCCCAAAACCGAAAAGAGCAAATTTGGAAGATTTTTCCCTTTTCGGAAAGATCGCCCACTTATGGCTCGCATTATCAAATTACAAGCAGTGCGTAAAAGATAGCTACGGCTTGCAGGTTCAAGCCTAATAATTTATAATCCCGACGCCCTAATACTAGCCACCGTAGCTCAGTTGGTAGAGCAGCGCCCTCGTAATGCGCAGGTCGTGGGTTCGTGTCCCACCGGTGGCTCAGACTAACAAAAGGAACCCAGGCATATTCCCTGGGTTCTGACTTTTAATGAAGCTTATGTGTAGAATTAGAGGATTGACCACCCGACCTCCTGGAACACACAATTATGAAATTTATTAAATCCCTACTTTCACCTTTCCCAGCCACAGAAGACTTGAGCAACCTAAAAATAGTAGTCTCTGTGCTTCGTATTGGATTTGTAGGAACTCTTGTATCAGCCATCATAGAAATAAACCGAGCACAAATGATCGCACTGGGGATTGCATTTCTGATCTCAATTTGGTTCGCCACTCATGGATATATCTCCTTTGCACGCTGGATTCCCTTAGTAGCCGCCCTGGGAATCATCGCCAGCCTGGTGGT
>JAVBXV010000289.1 GCA_030824405.1 Anaerolineales bacterium
GGGTTGTTCCGCACGCATCCCCAACCTTACAGCCTGATTCGATCGATACTGTAGTTTGAAGCCCTTGATAGTCATTCCAATTTGTAGTCCCCGTCCATGTTCCTGCGATCTTATCTGTAGAAGCAACTTCGTCTGGTGCTGGTAAAAATAAAACATAGGCTCCACCGCCTAATAATCCAAGAATTATGGCTATGACAGTGACAACCAATCCACTCGATGTGCCTTTATTGATCAGATCACTGAGTAATTTAATAAAAGCGGCGATGATTACCGCGATTGCACTAATGAGAGCGATTTTCACATTTATTTCCATTTGTTTCCTCCAAAAATAGGATTGTAGTGATATTTTGATTTGCAAATCTTAGCAACTATTCACCCAGCCGCCCAACGGTTTATTTTACCTGCCCGCAGGCGTGGACAAGGTTTGCGAGCAGAAAAACTTGAAACTGTAAAAATGTTTGAGATAGCATCAGAATCGCCAGCGTCCAGTACGCGCTTTGTTAGTCGCGGTTAGTTTAACCATATATCATTTTCTCGATAGTTGGAGAAGCAACAGACGACGGATTAATAACTCTTCTTGTTAGCTCCTGGAAAAGCTCGTCGAATTGACTTTGAGAATCAAAAGAGCTTCTTGGCACGATAAACAGTGACCTCATTCCGCAGTAAATAATAATGTTATTTGAAGTATTATCAACACCCCTTATTCGCGACCAATTGAAAGAATGAGCTTCTTTATTATTACGAATCGTCAGATTATCCTCGGATACATCTAGGATTTTTGGTGATGTAAAGTTTTCTAATTCAATTCCCGTAAATGGCTTTAGCCATCTTTTTATATTTGATTCTGCAAGAACTTGTTTTGGTCTGAATTTTGTTTTAGCTAACCAAATGAAATCAAAAACAAACCACAGGGTTGCCGCAAACCCCAGATTACGAGTTAAGCCCCAAATAACAAGAGCCAATATTAAAAAGAAAATTTGAACACCCCAATGTGTTTGTTTTAGCCATTTTTGACCTTCAGTTGTGTTGAATATCCAGTGATGGTAATAGTTATATATGTCGTCAAGGGTATTTTGATAGGTTATTGATTTCATTATTAATTCCATATGAAGCGTCCAACTAGTGTTATCCAGCAAAAATGCATTACACCCTTATATTTTCTTCGGCGATTATACAGTTAAACGCCTTGAAATTCAGCTTTTTTTCGCCTTATGTATCTCGAAGAAATTAAAATAAAAAACCCGCAGGCGGATTGCCTGCGGGTTGCTCTTTTTTCTAACGGCGACGTCTACTGCCGCCTGAAAAGCCGAGGATCGCGAACAAGACGATCGCACCGATCAGGAAGCCGAGGTTGTACAAGGGTCCGCTGTTGTGGACCTCGTACATTTGGATGGCGGGATTGAAGAACGAGATGATCAAGGTCACCACGGAGATGAGTCCGTGCCAGAGGCCAGTGCCGAGACCAGCGACATGTCCATCTTGTGCGGGAGTGTCCTGCTCTGTGTTGGGGCCAGGCAGGGTGAAGAGGATCTCTGTATCAGGTTTTTCGAGATTTATTTTCTCACCAGGGGCACAACCCGCCACTGTCACAAGCAGGATGGCGCTTAAGATAAAACCGAGTATTTTCTTCATGTCTACTTCTCCTAAATAATTCAATTGGGTCGAGAGGGTATGGTACGTTCAAATCATACAACAAGCTTCGATGTATCGCATCCATCCACCAGGGAGGTTTCGTCTCCGCCACTTGGGGGAGAAAAACAGCCACAGGCGAATTGCCTATGGCTGTTGCTGTCTGCGGGAGCGGAGAGAGAGATCCTTCGTTACACTCAGGATGACACGCTCTCAGGATGACACTATATTTTCAATTCATGCTCTTCCATGTCCATCAGGAGCAGGTCTAGTGCGCCAACGGAGACTTGTAACTCGCGCAGAGAGATGAGCATGGATACGATCATCAGGATCAGGGCGATGGCAAAACTCCACTGGCCGCCGAGGGTCCAGCCTGCGAACAGGGCGAACATGCTGACCACGCACATGAGCAGACTCAAGACGCCGTAAATTTGCATGTTGCGAATGAGATAGACCCGATAACGCAAATTGGAAATTTGCCCGAGCAGGTTTTCGTCATCTTCTTCGTGGTAGCGGGCGTGCAGGTTGCGGATAATGGAAGCGAGTGTGAGAAAGCGATTGGTGTAGGCCAGCATCAAAAGCGACACGGTGGGGAATAATAATGCGGGAGTGGTGAGGGAAATGTCCATGGGGAGTACGTCCTTTGTTCAACTTCTTCCTTCATTATACTCAGCATGCAATTCGAGAGCGGCGCAACATGTTCCAGAAAGCCGAACCAGTTTACAGGTCACAGGGTGAAGCGTGGATATATAAAAAAAACGGCGGCTCTCGCGAGTCGCCGTCTGCGGTGTTAGGTCAGGCCGATGCTTACATGCGCTGGGTTTATCAACATCATGGGCACTTGCATGGCAAGCTGAGGCAAATGCGGATTCGAAATGTTGGCATCGTAAATGGAAGCCCAGGTGACGCGCATCACTTCGAGACTGTTGGCAAGATCGGTTTGTGTGGAGACGCGGAATTTGGCTTTGATGCGAAACGAGCCGATCAATAATTCAGTGAGCTGCATCATGCGATTGGCTTCGTTCTCTTCGTAATCGAGCGGGTCGTGTGCGGGCGGGGCAATATGAAAAGCCACCACTTGCGGAGTGGGAATAAATAATTGCTCATATGAAATTGTTTTTGGCGGCGTGCTGGTAAAAGAGATCACTTGCGGATTGTGCAGGTGAATATAATTTGCAGTCCCTTGCGCACGAAGCCAGATGCTGACGCGCGCGTTTTCCTTGGTGACCACTTCTCCACGGGCGAGCATATTCTGGGTATAGACCATTACAGTGGTGCTTTTTTCATCGGGTTCGAGTGGCTTCATAGGGTCTCCTGCGCAAATTATACAACACCCTTCCTGATGGATACAGCCTCGTTTATACTCAAAAAATGACAAGAGCCATTCGCAACGCGTTGATCGGCTGGGTTGTGCTTACGAGCCTGATCGTTTTTGAATCTTTGTGGATCTACACCCGTAACGGGCTGGAAGGGTTTCAAGCCTTCATGCAGGAAAGCCCATTCACCAACGTTCCCATTACGCTGGCATCGGCGGCCATTGTTTGGCTGTTGGCTGGCTTTCTGTTGATGTTGATCTTCAAGAATAAAATTACACCAGCCACCCTGCCAAGCTGGGGCGGTTTTTTTATGATTGCATTTTCCTATTTGAACATTCTGCGTGAACGAGTTCGCTATGGAGACGTTGAATATTACATTGAAGCCGCGTTCAGCATCTTCAAACATCAGCCGATGCCAGACACGTATCTCTATCCGCCTTTGTGGGCCACCCTGCTTTCATTTTTGACTCCGCTGGGTGAGGATGCGATCCTGCTGGCTTGCTGGGTTGCGAATGTACTGGCCTTGTTCTTATTTTATTATTTACTGCACCGCATTCTTGAACATTATCAATTCAAACCGCAGGCCGCCGCGCTGTTGACGACAGGCTTCATGCTGGTCAACATGCCGATCTTGCGCACGTTGATGTATGTGCAAGTCAACATTCATGTGATCAACCTGGTATTCATGGCGATCCTGTTTTATAAAGACCGTCCATTCTTATCGGCGTTGATGATGGCGCTGGCGGTTCACTTCAAAGCCTCGCCTGCGCTGCTGGTGCTGGCGTTCGTGCTTGAGTTCAACTGGAAATGGCTTGCATATTTTGCGCTCAACATGATCCTGGTGGCGGGCTTCACTTTTATTTTCTACGGCATCACACCCTATCTCGATTTCGTCAATAATTTCTTTCTGCTCAATGCGCCGCGCGAGCTCAGCCTGCGTGATAATTCATTTGACTCGGCCATTGGCGTTACGCTGGCCTACTTCCGCGCAGACCCTGGCCTTGTGCGAATTCTTGTTTATCTCGCCAAAGGCGGCACGGCGCTCGCTGCGATCATCCTCGGTTTTCGTCTGCGGGCGTGGACCACTGAAAAAGAAAATGGCGCGCGCGTTTCGAATTTCATCGTTCCGTTATTCATCGCCATGACCATCTTCTCGCCGCTGATCTGGGAACATCACAACATCTTCATCACACTGCCTGTGCTGTTACTGCTCCGCAAAATTGAATCGCCCGCCGAGTGGATGTGGTTCGGCGCGATCTATCTGCTCGAATTCCTCATGCCCACTTTTGATTATTTCCCATGGTCGTATGGCAGATTGATCGGTATTTTGATCCTGCTTGCGTTATCATGGGTCACCGCTCCACACAGCGACAGCAAATATTTTTCCGCTTTCAACAACTGGGCTGAAAACACTTTCAGGTCGGGGCAAGCAAATCCAATTTCGTGAGATATAAGATCGTACAGAAAAGAAAACATGACTCAAGATAAACGCTGGATCATTCCGCCTCTCATCACGCCCGAAGCTGATTCTGAACTATCGGCATTTCCTGTCATCCTGCGGCAGGTACTCTTCAACCGCGGGTTCGCCACAGAAGCCGATGCGCGCGCCTACCTCAACGCAAAACCCAACTTCAACCCCGATCCCTTTCAAATGACAGGCATGCGCGCCGCCGTGGATCGAATTCAATTTGCGATCCAAAATAAAGAGCCGATCGCCATCTATGGCGATTACGATGTAGACGGCGTGACCGCCACCGCACTGCTTGTGCAAACACTGGAAACGCTGGAGGCAAATGTCCGCGGCTACATTCCGAACCGCTTCGAAGAAGGCTATGGATTAAATAACAACGCATTGGATGAGCTCCAGGCAGACGGCGTGAAACTGGTCATCACCGTGGACTGCGGCATCCGCTCCCCTGCTGAAGCGCTTCACGCCCGTACCATCAAGCTGGATCTTATTATCACAGACCATCACCACCCTGCAGAAGATCCCGAAACAGGCGGCAGTGCATTGCCTGATGCGCTCGCGGTCATTAATCCCAAACAACATGGTGATGTCTATCCCGATAAAGATCTGGCTGGCGTGGGCATTGCCTACAAACTAGCCGAAGCATTATTAGGAGCAAACGACTCGGCACTGGCTACGCTTAACTCATTGCTCGATCTCGTAGCCCTCGGCACCGTGGCAGACCTTGCTCCACTTGTTGGCGAAAATAGAATCCTCGTTCGCAAGGGACTCAGGCAAATGAAACAAACCACGCGGCAGGGATTGTTCTCGCTCGCGGCGGTTTCAGAGATCGTGCTGGCAAAGGTCAACGCGGGCAATATCGGCTATTCACTCGGTCCACGCTTGAATGCGGCAGGACGATTAAAAGAAGCACTGGCCGCTTTTGAGTTGCTGACCACGAAAGATGTCTTTCGCGCAGGCGAGCTGGCACAAGTGCTCGATATGCAGAACCGTGAACGTCAACGCATTACGCGGGATATGCAAAAGAAGGCGGAAGAATTAGCCTGGCAGGAAGATGAAGAGAACTATCTGCTCTTCGCCGCGGACGAAGATTTCAACTCAGGCGTGGTCGGTCTTGCGGCATCCAGACTGACAGAGACGCATTACCGTCCCGCCATTGTGGCAGCCAAAGGCGCGGAAGAGACGCGCGGCTCGTGCCGCTCGATCCCTGAGTTTCACATCACCGATGCCCTCGATCAATGCAAAGACCTGCTCGTGCGGCATGGCGGGCACGCGGCGGCGGCGGGCTTCACTGTGAAGAATGAAAACATAGACGAGTTGGTGGCGCGGCTGAAACAAATTGCAAAAGAAAAACTTTCCAGCCAGGATCTGCGCCCCAGCCTGATCGCAGACGCGGAAGTATCGCTGACGCAGATCCGTCCCGAGCTGATCAAAATATTAAGTTATCTCGAACCCAGCGGATACGGCAATCGTGATGCGTCTTTTGTGGCGCGCAATGCAAAAGTAAAAACATCCCGCACAGTGGGCGCAGACGCAAAACATTTGAAGTTGACTCTCGAAGATGAAAACGGCTACGTCCATGAAGCGATCGGTTTCAGGCTGGGAGATTGGAAAAATAAAATGCCCGCACGTGTGGACATCTTATTTACCTACGAAGTCAACGAATACAATGGCCGCGTTGGCTATCAACTGAATCTAAAAGATCTTAAGCCTTCGTAAATAAAAATAAAAAGGTCACGTGAAAACGTGACCTTTTTATTTACTTCTGTATCGGTAACTTCGCCTGACGCCAGGCCATCATGCCGCCCTGCATATTGAAGACAGTGAAGCCTTCCTTTGCCAGCGCCTTGGACGCGGAACCACTGCGGCTCCCCGAAGCACAGACGCACACGATCTCACGTCCTTTGGGAAGCTCCGCCATTTGACGGCGCAACTCACCAAGCGGAATCAACTTCGCGCCTGCAATATGCCCCTGACGATATTCATCGGGTTGGCGCACATCCAAAATGAACGGATGTTTTCCAAATTTTAGTTTTTCACTGACTTCAGTTGCAGTCAGGTTTGGCACTGTGGGGCCAAATAGATTTGATAGAAAGCTCATTATATTTTCTCCATATGATTTGTGATATCTCTGACTCGCTCAACAGGCGTTCCCTTACGGTCCCCAGCGAGGCTGATAATCACAATAGTTATTATCCGTTAAACGGCGCAGGTCTGAACCGTCCACACGCATGATGTAAATCTCGCAACCGTGGTCATCGCTGGGATGATCAAAGTATGCAGTGAAAGTCACCCACTGTCCATTGGGTGAAAAGGACGGGCCTTGCGCGTTCCCGCCTGCGGGCGAAAGCACACGCGCATCTGAACCATCCGCGTTCATGATGTAGACATCCCGCTTCCACGACTCGCCTGAATAGGTGACGATAAATCGTCCATCGGAAGACATGTCACTGCGCCCGCGGATGGAAGGCAAACTGCTGACCTTTGTCAATTCCTTGCCATTGATACGAATGGTGTAGAGTTGAACCGAACCGTCCATGTCTGAGGCAAACAAAACATATTTTCCATCTGGCGTCCAGGTGGGGTCCCAGCCTGTGGCGTTGGGGATGTTGTTGACATTCTCCCCATTACGATCCATCAGCATGATCAAATTTCTATTCGAGTTCACCGTTGTATTCTTGAAAACGATCGATTGACCATCGGGCGAAATTTCAGGCCCGTTGACAATGCCGATGCGGTTGGTCAACTGTACGACAGCGCCCGTTGCCAGATTCATTTCGTAAATTTCATATACATTCGCTTCACGAAAAGCCGCGTAGACCACACTCTGTCCATCGGGCGAGAGAGACGCGTAATAATGCTGGCGGCTGTCATCGGTGGTCAGGCGGCGAAAGCCTGTCCCATCGGCGTTGATGATGCAGATCTGATTGCTGGCCTGCACTTTGAATACCTGACAGGTAAAGACGATCTTGCCAGTCGGTTGATCGGTCGAAGACGAGGTTGGCACCACCAGGGTGGATGACGCCCCCTGCGTAGACGCTCCTGGGATGACCGAATTAAATGCGGACGTGGGGATGGCCGTATTGCTAAAGTAGACAGGAGTCCCTGTCACCGGGGTGGATGCTGATAGGGTCAGAAACAGCTCCGAGCTTTGAGGGGGAGGCGTGGAAGCGCCCATGTTGCACGCGAGCATAAAGATCAATGTCGCCGTCAAAAACAAAACACGTTTATTCATTTTCTTCCTCAACTGATTCAAGATAGAACTCCTCCCCCGCAAGGATCTTCGCGCCGACGCTTCCGCAGATCGGGCACGAGGTTTCCTTTTGGGCGGGATGATATTTTCCAAAGCAAACCATGCATTGCTGTTCAGCACGGATCACATGCACATGCAGCGGAGTAGCCGCAAAACGGGACAAACCCCACTGTGCGCGAAGCTGTTCTTCATTAAAAGGATGCAACTCACCCAACGC
>JAVBXV010000368.1 GCA_030824405.1 Anaerolineales bacterium
TCAAAGACAGGTAGATACTTTGCGGCGAGCCCAAAGGCGAGGATGCCTGCGGCGAAGATGCCAACAGAGACGGCAACTTCAGGCAGGGTGGGGAAGTAGTTCACGTTGCTCATGAAGGTTGGCATGTAGAACATGGGGTCGGGATGTTTGACCGCGAACCAACTGACATTGAAGCGATTGAGGATCATGCCAAGTAGTACGATAATGGCGCCAGTCAGTAGGCCGTTGGCGCTTGTGCGATTCTTTTTGATCGAGAACCATACAATGGGCACGATCGCGCCGATCAATATTTCAGCCCAAAACAAGATGCTCATCACGCCGCTGTTGAAGAGATAGCCGAGTTCGCCTGCCACAGCAAGTTCACCAAATTTAAGAATGGCGTAGAAGCCGAGCATGATCGGGAGTGCCTTGGCAAGTTTTTCAAGCAGGTGAGTCTCAAGTCCGCGTTGGAAGTAGCGTGAGCTGAGTGACGACTCGAGAATGATCATTGCCATGCCTACAGAGAGGGCGGAGGCGAAGAACATGATCGGCAGGATGGGTGTCCACCACAGAGGATGCAGTTTGGTCGGCTGGATGAGAAGCAGTGAACCGAGTGAGGATTGATGCAATGTGGACAATACCACGCCAAGGATGACGAAGGGCATGATGAACTTGTGGATCAGATGGGCGATATTGTGTAATTTTGGGAAACGTTCCAACACCACAGGTGCAAACTCAATGGCCAGCACAGTAAGATAGGACATCACGCAGATGCCGATCTCAAGTAGCACGCTGGTGTGATTCCAGTGGATCATCATGTACCAGATGCGCAGAGGTTGGCCGAGGTCAACGAGCAGGGCGATGGCAACCATGATGTAGCCGAGCAGGGCAGTGAGTACGGATGGGCGCAGGAGTGGTTGAAATTCCTTGATACCAAGGATGTAGACCGAACCTGCCATGAGAAAACCGCCGCTACTGATAACCACGCCAGTGAACAGGTCAAAGCTGATCCAGAAGCCCCAGGGGTAGGAATAACTCAGATCGCTGATGGCGCCGATGCCGAATATATAACGGGTCATTGCAACTACGAAGGCGATCGCCATCAGGGTCAACAAAACCCATACCAAAGGACTGAAGTTCAAGCGGAAGCGCGGTTGTACGGTTAGATTGAGTTTCATTTCGAGACCTCCGCGTTCTCTTTGGCTGCGGCTTCTTCCTTCTTCTTATTGTAGAGATTTACACCAGCCGCAACACCGCTGAGTACCGCACCCCAACCAAGTGCGAATGGAATGGTCATTGCCATCACCTTTTCGCTGACTTCGTTGACAGGTGTTTCGGGTAAATTGGGCAAACCAAGTTCAGTGAAAGGAATATGCGAGATGATCAAGTAGGATGTGCCACCATTTTCCTTTTCGCCATAAACGTGGTCAATGTAGCGATCAGGATGTGCGGCGATACGAGCATGTGCCTTGGCGAGTAGTTCGTCGCGGTCTCCATATTCGAGAGCATCTGTTGGGCAGGTTTCCACGCAGGCGGGTTCCTGTCCGTTGTAGATGCGCTGCGGGCAGAAGGTGCACTTGTCAATGAACGCGCCGTCGATGATGCCCTTATCATAATCAAAGTGAGGCACGCCAAACGGGCAGGCGTTCATGCAGTAACGGCAGCCGATGCACAGGTCGGGGTTGTAGGTCACAGGACCATCGTCCGCTTTTGTGTATGCGCCTACGGGGCAGGCAGACATGCAATCAGGATGATCACAATGCATGCAGTGATAGACCATCGTGCCGCGTTCAAGTTTTGGATATTCGCCTTTGATTCCAATGCCTGCAACCCAGATGCGGGTCTTGTCCATTGGAATATTATTTTCCACACTGCAAGCCACCATGCAGGCACGGCAGTCAATACAACGGGTGGCGTCAAAAAGATAAGCGTGATGTTTGATTTCTGTCATGGCGCACCTCTAAGCCTTTTTTACCGATACAAAAGTCTGGCTGAGTGCCTGACCGCCGCTGATCGGGTCTGTGTATGTGACATGTAAAGCGGAATCGCTCGCGCCTACGCCGAAAGCTGTTGTCAACCCCTTTGAGAGATGACCATAGCCCGGAGTTAAGTAAAGGCAGTCGGGGCGGATGGCTTCCGTCACATGCAGCAGGCTGTTGGCTTTGCCAACTTCACTGGTGATCTCGACCCAGTCACCATCAATCAGGCCGAGGTCTGCGGCGGTTTTTGTATTCATCCACAAACGTGGTTCATCAGAATATTTATGCAGCAGTTGATTGTTCTGCGTGCCAAACTGCGTAGCCTGAGCAACTTTCCCAGTCAGTAAATAAAATTGACCTTCCGCAGGTTGAGGCGGTTCCTGCCAGGTGGTGCAGCCGTTGAAGCCTGCGCTGGCAAGAGTGTCTGAAAATAATTCGATCTTGCCACTGGTGGTGTTCCAGGTGTAATTATTTCCAGGTTCGGATGGAAGCTCGGCGTAGCCTTTTGCTTTCACTTCTTCGAGGCTGACTCCAAGCGGAGCCAACTGCTGGCGTAGATAATCTTCTTCGTCTGTGTATTGGAAGTAATCTCCCAAACCCAAACGCTCGCCAAGTTGTTTGTAGATCCACAATGCGGATTTAGCTTCACCCTGAGGTTCGATCACTGGCTGACGCAGGAAGGCTTTGTCGCCGACGACATTGAGCGGATCGTAGCGTTCCAGATAGGATGCTTCAGGAAGAATGACATCAGAGAACCAGGCGGTATCGTTCATGATGATATCGACTGTGGCGATGAAATCCATCTTGGCGAAAGTTGCCAATGTGCGATTGCGGTCTGGAAGAGACAGCACTGGATTCTGACGCGCAATGAACCAGCCATGTGCCTGATACGGATCGCTGTTGAAAATCCCATTGCGGAGTTCCTGGAAAATTCCCAGCTTGAGCGGCACAAAGGGATACTTCCACGGCACGCCATCGAGGCGCAATGCAGAAATGCGTGGATAGGGTGGTTGTGGGGGCTTACCAAGCACGCCGCCTTCTTCACCGCCTGCAGGGAACATGGTCTTTCCCCAATTGCCTGAAATGGTATTCAAGGCAGTGATGGCGCGTTGAGTTGCAAATGAGTTGACGAAGTTGGAGGTGCGCCAGCCGTTATGTGCCAGCGCGTGTGAACCTGCAGCGGCAAATTCATGTGCAATGCGTTCGATCGTTTCAGCAGAAATGCCTGTGATCTTGGCTGCCCATGCAGACGTGTACTGGCTTACTTCATTTGCCAGTTCGTCAAAGCCGACTGTGTATTTGTTGACGAAACTTGCGTTGTAGAGTTTTTCGCTGATGATGATATTGAGCAGCGCAAGATGAAAAGCAAGATCTGTGCCAGGACGGATCGGCAGCCATTCACTGGCTTTGGATGCGGTCTTGGTATAACGCGGGTCGAGATAAACAACTTTGACGCCTTCATCGATGGCGTGGCTTAGATCGGAAGTTTCCGAAGTGGAAATGGCTTCCATCAAGTTGCGGCCAGTCAACAAAATATATTTCACATCTTTGTAGGAGCGCGCTGGTTCTTCCATGCCGTAGGTCATCAGGTTGGCTACGATCATGGCGTTGAAGCATAAACTGCGCTGTGTGCCATAATTGGGCGAGCCATATCCATAGAGCAGGTTTTCAAATTGTACCTGGCTCAAATTGTGCGTGGACGAAAAAACCATCGCCTCTGGGCCGTATTTATCCTTGATCTCCTGCATCTTGCTGGCAGTTAGATCGAGTGCTTCTTCCCAGGATGCCTGACGGAATTTCCCTTCGCCGCGTTGACCCACTCGAATGAGCGGAGTAAGCACGCGGTCTGGGTCGTAGGTGGTCATCAAGCCAGATTGTCCACGCGGGCAGAGATGTCCGCGGGAATGTGAATGTTCAGGGTTGCCATCCAGTTTGACGACGCGGCCATCTTTGATCTTTGCGATCACGCCGCAGCGCCATACGCACATCTCGCACATGCTTGAGATGTAGCCGTCACCGTCAGCATTTAAGTGCCCAGCTTCCCGCGCGGCGCGAGCGACTGGTGCGGGGATCATACTCCCAACTGCCAGAGCGGCTGAGGTTGCTCCTCCGATTTTTAGAAAGTCACGTCGCGACAAAGTTTTTGTCATAGTTGTTCTCCAGTTACCGCTATAAGTGCGTACTTCAAGACTGGTTCTACTTTTCCTTGCGCTGCCAGCCTGCTCGGTCGATCAGATAGAACAGCAGGAGAGACATGAGTGCAAAGGCAAGGACAGTGAGGTAGGGGTTGAGGTTCCACAGATCTGGCATAACCGTGTTGCCATAGTTGGCCAGTTCTGAGATCTTCGGGAACACTTGTTGATAGGTAAGGCCGTAAATGACAGCGCCAGTTAAGAAACCAAGCAAACCAGGGACAATGTAATCTAATTTTCCTTCGCCGGACCCGGCGACACAGGTACCCGGTCAGTATCCTGTCAGGGCCATACCGACCCCGAAGATTAACCCGCCAACGATATTGCCAACGACGTAAGTGGCAGGGATGTTGGGGAAGGTGATCAATCCCAGTCCGCGCAGCGCGTACAGTCCGCTCATGGCCACGACCAGGGCGGTCATCATGAACTGCAGCACTGCCATATCTGTGAAGCGAAAAACGTTTACGATCTTGTTGTATTTGGTCAACCCGGCTTTGTTAAGTGAAAAGCCGAAGAAGGCACCCAAAAACAGAGCAATTACAAAATTAGCCATGTTAGTACCTCTCGCGGTAAATAATTAGGGCTGTCAAAATGCCAGATGCGAACATCCCGGCAATGAACAGGAACGCGGCAGGCGCAAGTAACATTCCGCCTGAGATCGCTAATCCGCTTGTGCAGCCGCCAGCAATGCCTGCAGCGTATTCAAGAATGATCGCGCCAACGAAAGCCAATACCCAGCGCTTCCATGTTTGCGGGCCAAAGATACGCTTCCATTGTTCGTCACTGTTCGCGGAATCTTTTTTGCCCCATTTCAATGTGCCGCTGGTTGCGGCGCCGATCATTCCGCCAAAGAATACGCCGATCAATAACATCACGCCGTATGTGAAACCTGGCGGCATGATGAAGTTGAAGTAAACATTATCGAACAACTTGGGAGATACAGCCTTGCCGATCATCCCAGCGATGTTTTCAAATGCGCCAGACGCACCCAGCAGGCTGTCACTTAGCCACACTGCCAGAATGCCCACCACGCCAAGCAAAATGCCTGCTACATAGGGAGACCAGGTATCCTTGCGGATATAGTTCAAAATAAATTTCATTTAACTACTCCTCTTTCTTTTCTTCCGAAATAACTTCATCGATCAAGCCGAGCACTTTTTCGGTTTTCTTTGGGTTATCCAGAATATTTTTTAAGGATTTGCGGGATTGTGATTTGAGTCCAGAGATGGCAGGCAGCATGTCCACTACTTCAGCGGGATATTCACCTTCAACATTCTTTGTTTCCCCGAAAGAAACTTTCACCAGTTTCTCGTTGACGATTACAAATCCGCCGCCGCCGACCAGCAACAGCCCGATCATTCCAACCAAAATCATATTGCCCCAGTTGGTTGCCTTCTTGCCCAGAACGATCTCATCATAACGTTGCGCATAATTGATGACGTTTGGATCATCAACAGTTAATTCAGTTGTGGATGTTGTGCTGCATTCAGCAGATGGAGCGCTGGCGACAACAGGCGCTTCAGTCATAACCGCTGAGCTGTCTGCGGCGACAGGAGCATTTCCTCCGCTGCCAAATTCAACGCCGAGAGTCGTTGCGTATACCTGGGCGCGTTCGTTCAAGTCTGCTGGGTGACATTGCTGGCAGGATGCTTCCACATCTGAAAGTGGAGCGACCATGCCTGTGTGCGCTTCCGCTTTGTCTGTTGCCTGATTGTTCCCAGCGTGGCAGATGTAACAGAAATCGCCAAAGGCATGAGACTGGTGCCAGCCAGTTCCATCTGCGTTGACTGGCATGACAGCCTGTACTTCGTGGCAGCTCTTGCAGGATGAAGCTTGTGAGCCGCATTGTGCTTTTGCCGGTGTTGCTGTCATTAACCAGAAACTGGCGGCAATTACCAGCAGGATGCCTGCGGCGATTGTCATCAAAAAGAGTCTTGGTTTTTGCATACGTTCCTCCATCGAGAAATTAAATCCCAAAAGGGATGGTGAGCCTAGCTCGTTTCGTGTACTTCTTCCATCAAATTGGCTTGATAGGCAAGCCGTTCGCGCATGATGCTGCGCATGATATCCAGTGCCTGAATGAGTCTTGGGTCTGAAAGGCTGTAGGTGATAACCGTACCCGTGCGAATGCTGGTAACCAATCCACGTTCGCGTAGAACTTTGAGGTGGCGTGATGCGGTGGGTTGATTCAACCCAAGTTCATTCGCCAGCTCGGTCACATTGCGTGGACCCTCATTAAGCGCGTAAAGAATTAACAGACGGTTTGGGTCTGATAGGGCCGCGCAGAAATTCGCTTCGAGTTGGGTAATTTCCTGTTGTAGGGTAGGGTTGATCATAAGAACCTGCTTATATGCGAATAAACGAATATTTGTATACCCATCATAATATTGTGACAGATTGTACAATAGTGGAGTGTGTCATATTAAGTTTTGTTTAATGTCACATATAGTTAGTGTATAATGCGACAAGACTGGTGCAAATTACACTGTGGAGGTATCTGTGGAATCATTTACAAGAGAAGCAATATCAGTTGATGTGGCCTCACGTTTGCGTGAACTGCGCGAGGCGCGTGGAATTTCCATGCGCACGCTTGCCACCAAGAGTGGGTTATCGGCGAATGCTCTTTCCATGATCGAGCGCGGAAAAACATCGCCATCCGTAAGCACGCTGTATAAACTGGCGGATGCGTTGGGGGTATCTATTACCGCCTTCTTTGGAGTGGAAACAGAAAAGAAACAGGTTGTATTTTTGAAATCGGACGAACGCACACGCATGTCGTTTACACGCGGCGTGTTTGAGGCTTTGGGCGGCGAACATTTCGTTGGGCGGGTGGAACCGTTCATGCTCACGCTGGAAAGCGGCGCTTCTTGTGGTCCGCATGGTATGGTGCATACAGGCCATGAATTTGTCTTTTGTCTGCGTGGTCAGTTGGATTACTTTGTAGAGAAGGAAGTATTCCACCTTGAAGCAGGAGATAGTTTATTGTTTGCCTCCAAACTTCAACATAGATGGAGAAATGCTGGCCATACAGTGACCAATGCGTTGATCATTATTTCAGGTTTTGCAGAAGGCGAACAACCCCACGCCATGCACTGGAAAAAAGGGGAGTAAGAGAATAGAGAGTAGAGAATAGAAAAGGTCGCCATCCATTTGGATGGCGACCTTTTTGTTTAACCCGTTTTATCTTTTCTAAAGTATGGGAGTACTAGTTGTACATTCCCCAGTCCAGGGCAGAGGGGTCTTCCATCATGGAGAAATCCCACATATCCATGCCCATTTCAATGGTGACAGGCATGTTGAGTCCTTCGGTGGCCTTGGCTTTGGTCATCTCTATCATTGCGGGGCCATAGGGACAGAACGGGGTCGTGAGGATCATCTTAACGCGGCCAATGCCGTTCTCGATCTCAACGTCACGGATCAAGCCCAGCTGAATGATGTTCATCCCAATTTCAGGGTCGATCACTTCAGACAGACTTGCACGTGCCTGTTGTACAACTTCGGGGTGGGTGGTGTGGATGCTCCACTGAATTTCTTTAACTTCAGAATCGCTCATGAGTTCCTCTACTTTTTTTATATTTGTTTATTTTACTTTTACTGCTGCAGGTTGGATGACATAGGTGCAATGTGCGCTGCCGTCCAAAATACATTGAATCTTGTTTGCGGGCAGGGCAAGCATTTTTGATATAAGAGTTTGATCCACAGTGCA
>JAVBXV010000198.1 GCA_030824405.1 Anaerolineales bacterium
GATATTTATGAACTATCGGTAATCGAAGGAAATGCCAGTATAAAAATTCCAAATGACGCAACAGAAATCTACTCTATCACGACAGGGTTTCGAGATATTGACATAAATGTTCGCTTCACAATAGAAGCCGACAAATTACCCAAGTTTATGGAAAATACACTTTGCGTTGAGCCGCTAAAAGAAGTAAATCCCAGCGAGTATGGAAAATGGGATTTAAGTCCATCATGGTGGGAGCCACATTTAGCAAAGCATTTGGAAGAGTGTAAAATCGAAAAAGAATTTTCTTCCAATCAACATACCTTTCAAAGAATACTTGTCGACATGACAAATCAAAGTTTGTATATTGTGTATGTGCAAGTAATGAACTATTAATTTAGGTAATTAAGTTATCCTCAGGAGTCTTGATTTTCAAGCACGCTGGGGACCTCTTCTGTCCTTCGGACATCTTCCCCTAAAGGGGAAGACTCAGCGTTGGGAGTATTCTGGCTGCGAGTTTTTTCTGCTTGTGAACAGAGTCCACGGGAGGGAGAGGATTCACAGTCCACGAGTGTGAGCCACTAGGCAGGCGGCCACTTGCAAAAGATATTCATGATGAAAAAAATATTCCAGACTAAAAGCACAAAAAACTTTCAATTCTTGTTTTTGATACTCTTTCTCTTGTCAGGAATAACCGCCTGCCAGCCAGTCCTAAAAGAGTTCCAACCAGAGAAAGACAGCCTATTCAAAATTACTTTTTCCTATCCTGCCAATTGGGTTTGGGAGAAAGACATGTCTATTAGCGAGTATTACGACCCCTTGCATCCACTTGAGGGACCTCCTCCCTCAGAAGAAATTATTATGGGTGAAAGGATTATTTCCATAAGCGTTATCAAACCACCCGACCCACAAGTTCGAATGCAAGAATTTATAGATATGTATTTAAGAGCCGTGGGAACTATGCTACGTGCCGAAAATACTATCCAGATTGATGGGTACAACGCAAGACAATTGACTGTAGTTTATCCACCTCAAAATTCAAACGAAGCCTACATCCAAGAATCTATATATCTTTTCGTGGAAGATCGGTATTACGTAATCGGACTAGACATTCCAGAATCAGAAACACATGGAAGATTTCATCAAGAGTTTATGGAATTAATAAAATCTATAAAGATTTTGCCATAATTCAATTATGTGTAAAAATTAGGCTTACAGCCTGCGGCATTTTCGAGTATTTCTCTGGCTTTGAGTTTTTTCTGCTCGTGAGCAGAGTCCACGGTAGGGGCAGGTAACACAAATCGTTGAGCGGACATCGCTCAACGATATAAGGAAAAAATATATCCTTTGAAAACCTATTGTATTACGCGCCAAATTGGCTTGTAGAAACTTTCTATCTGCGAGAGTACCAAAAACAGTGGGCTAACAAAGCCCATCACATGAGATGTACAATTTGGAAAACGTCGTTTATAAATAAATAAGAATCCAGATTTCATTACAGGTATAAGGAGAAGTCATGAAAAAAACACCCTACATCGGGCTTTTACTAATGTTGGCGGTTTCCGCCTGCAGCCCGCAGCCACAAGTGGATGAGGTGCAGGTTGCTGTCATCGTATCCCTGACTCAAACCGCCGCCGCGCTCCAGAACCAGCCTGTCCCGCCCGCAGAAGCACCTGCCACTCCCCAGCCTTCCAGCGACTACCAGCCGTTATCCGCTGAGGAATGCACCACCCTGAACGCCTACATTTCGCAGTCGGTGGGCTTTACTGGTGAAATCACCAGCCCAGTTCCCTTTAATGACTATGTTGCCGAAAAGAATGGAGATGGCTGCCAGATTCAATATACCGCCACCCGTCCCAATGAAACAACATCACAAGTCCAGGCAAGCCTTGCCACCCTTGGCTGGCAGCAGGATAACATATACGCAGCAGGCGGCGTTAGCGGATCTATAACTGCATTCAGGAACAGCGACATGCTTTGTATGTATGCAAGCCAGGTTCAGGCTGTAGACGAAAACGCCTGCCCCACAGGACAGGGGTATATCCTCTGTATGAGCAGCCTGCCCCCCGAAGCATTGCTCGATACCATCACTTTGAATTGCGCCCACTCCACCAACCCGTAATTGTGTAAACGGGTTTCCCGCTAATCACATCAAAAAAATGATGTTGTACATCATTCAATACAGTGAATATGTATTTACTACCATCATCTTACTGATATTTCGGAGACCTAATGGACATTCTTGATAGATTGCTTGGGCACGATACCTGGACGACTCGCCAACTTCTCTTAGCGTGCCAGTCATTACCTGATGATTTGCTGGATAAAGAATTTGATATGGATCACAAGTCACTTCGCGAAACTTTTATCCACGTTATTGAAAACATGGAAACCTGGACAGATCTACTTTATGAGCGAACCGTTCAAAACAAAACTGGAAACACGATACCAGAATTACTTGAACGTTTGAGCATCGTTAGTCGAGATTTCGCCAATTTAGCGCATAATATTGCACGAGAAAAACGTTATGATGATTGTTTTATCGATACTCTTGACAACCCGCCTGTGAAAAAAACCTTTGGCGGTGCAATTGGGCATGTAATCACTCACAATATGCATCATCGTGCTCAGATCATGTTTTTGATGGAAAAAGCAGGGCTGAAGAATCATATTGAAGGAGATTTGTTAAGTTGGGAGAGTAAGAGTTTCGGATGGCGTTAATACCACAAATTGATCTAATGAGAGTATTCTGGCTTCGAGTTTTTTTATTCACCAACTCCACTCCCCCTCCCTTATAATTTCTGCATGACAAATACCTGGTATTCCCTCTCGCTTGGCGACGGCATGCTGGCCGACGAACCTGCTGATGAGATCCGTGAAAGATTTCTGTCCATGGCAAATGTCCCAGCGGAGGCGGCGGTGTTCAAACGGCTCGAATCAGAAGGCCGCCTGCATTGTGAAGCCATTGCTTATTTCTCTCCAGCAGCGGCAGAGATCGCAGAAGCTTTTGATGCCGAGCCGTGCGAAAAACCTGCACGAGACGGGCTTGGCCTGCTCGCAGGCGACCCAGCATGCTGGCAGATACTCTTCCTTGAAAATAGACCATAGCTTAAAGGTATTCCTTAATCATGCATCAAAACCCGCAAAATAAAAAATTTCAATTTAGCGAATTCCCGACCCTGTCTAGTGACGCATTAATTCTCAGAGAGATCACGCCAGCAGACGCGGCGTCCATTATGGAGATATCGTATTACGATGGCGTACAGGCCAAGTCAGAAGAGGAAGCCGCGGCAATGCTGGAAAAGATCAACGCTTCGTATGGGAAAGGCGAGTCCATTCATTGGGGCATTTGTTTCAAGGATCAAAATGAGATCGTGGGCACATGCGGTTTTTACAGGGGCTTTTCAAACAACATCGGTGAAATTGGATACGTGCTCAAGGAAGCTCATCGGGGCAAAGGCATTATGACGCAAGCGGTTCGTCTTTCCGTTGAGTTTGGTTTAAAAGAAATGAAACTGGCTCAGGTGACAGCCTACACAGACAAAACCAACACAGGTTCGGTCAACGTTTTGAAGAGATCAGGATTCAAAGAAGTGACAAGCGAGAACGAATACTTGAAATTCTCGACCTAAATCCTTATAGTTGAAGATAAAGATTTTTATCGGTATAGGAGAATAAAATGACAGACACAAGCAATCCAAAGATCACTTCGTTGTTACGCTTTCTCACTTTTATTGAAGTCGTTGTCCTTTTTGCGGCTGGCTTTGGGCTCTTCTTTGCGCCAAAACTGGTCCAGTCCCTTTGGCCGTGGGAGTTGCTGCCATTCAACGCGCGCTTTTTGGGAGCTGTATACGCCGCCTCGTGCATTGCCGCGATCATGCAAACCGCCTATGCGCGCTGGTCCCCTGCGCGGGTGGTAACGCCGATGATCTTTATTTTCACGGCAATCATTATTATTCTGTCATTCGTGTACATTGACCAGTTCAATTTTCAACGCTGGGAAGTGTGGGTATGGTTCTTCCTGTATATCGTACTCCCCATCAACGCGGCTTATCATCTTTGGCTGTATCGCAACCTGCCCCCAGCAGACTCAACGCCGCTTAAAGATTCTGTCCGCAGTATTCTTTTGGCGCAGACAGTTGTTTTGGGATTGTACGGATTGGCTTTAATCGCCATCCCAGCGATTGCCAAAGGAATCTGGTCGTGGGAAATTGACACCTTCCACGCGCAGTTGTACAGCGTCACATTTCTTACGCCTGCCCTGGGAGCCTACGTGTTGACAAAAGGCGCGTCCAAACTTGAATGGCAGACGTTGGGCCTGGCACAGCTTGTGCTGGGAGCATTCCCGATGATCGGCGTGCTGATCGTGGACGCATCCGTCAAACGTGTGGATTGGTCCGCAGTTGGCACGTGGATATGGTTCGTGCTGTTCACCGCCATGCTGATCGGCGGCCTTTGGATGATGAGAATGGCGAGTGGCAAAAGTGAGAAGTAAAAAGTAGTGACAAGTAAAATAACAAAAAGCACACGATCTCTCGTGTGCTTTTTGTTATTTGTGAATTAATCAGGCTTTGAAGAAATTCGAGATGAAGAACCAGATATTCGCAGGGCGTTCTGCGAGGCGTCTCATAAAGTATGGATACCAGTGTGTTCCAAAGGGAACGTACACGCGCACAGGATAACCTTCTTTAGCAAGCTGGTCTTGCAGATCGCGGCGAATGCCGTATAACATTTGGAATTCGAGGCCGTCTTTGGTCAGGCCCACTTTTTCGGCATAAGATTTTGCGAAAGCAATTCTATTATCATCATGCGATGCAATTGCAGGGATGGGAGGAACGCGGCCATCCTTGGATAATTTGGTTTGATTTGCAAGAGAAGCATCGATCATGATCTTGGTGATCAGATCGTAATTTGCATCCACGTCCGCTTTTTTGGGGAAGGCTTTATCTGGCGGTTCCATGTAGGCACCTTTCACCAAACGGATCGGTGTTTTATCCAGAAGCAGGCGGCGTGCATCTGCCTCAGAGCGGAATAAATAAGATTGCAGCGCCATGCCTACATTGGTATATCCTTTTTCACGCATGGCGTAATACATGTTGATGGTCTTGTCTGTGTAGGGAGTGTCTTCAATGTCCACGCGCACAAAGGTGTTGTTCTGCTTTGCACGGGCGAGAATTCTTTCGAGGTTTTCAGCGCACAGGCTTTCGTCCAGACCGAGGCCGATCTGAGTCAACTTGATGGAGACATTGCCCCTCGCAGCAGAGTCAGCTCCGAGCGCGTCCAGAGTTGCAAAAATATCATCTGTGGCTTGTTGTGATTCATCGGGTGTGTTTGTGTGCTCGCCGAGATGGTCAAGCGTCACATTGATTCCCCTTGCATTCAACTCACGGACAACGCGCATGGCATCGTCCAACTTTGTGCCCGCAATAAAACGGGAGGCGGTGCGCCAGGCAAAACTCCAATTGGTAACGAGGTTTTGGGCCCAGGCGGCTTTGGAAAGGTATATAAGAAATGAGCGGAGCATATCCAACCTTCAAGGAGAGGATGTACCAGCGCGCTGGCTCGTGTATTCTAGCACAGGCACCCTGTTTTGGTATGTTATACTTTTTGCGTGATTTTTATCATTTCTTTGGAGGCTAAGTGAGAAACCGTAATTCCAACACCATCCTTCGAGGTGTCTCCATTTTATTCCTGAGCGGGGCGATCATTCTATCGATCATGTCCCTGATCGGGTACAGCCGCCAGCGCAATAACTATCCCGCAGGTATGACCATTGGCGGCGTGCCTGTAGGCGGCTTGACGCCAGCGGAAGCATCCCAGCGCTTGCTCGAAGTGTACACCTCGCCTATCGAAGTCAAGTATAACGACGCCATCATCCACGTTGACCCTGCGGTGGTTGGCTTCGAATCTGATGTTGAAACCATGCTCGCTGCCGCAGACCTGAGCCGAACAGGCGGAGCATTCTGGGGCGGGTTCTGGGATTATCTCTGGAACCGCGCGCCTCTCTCAACAGATATTCCATTAAGTGCGGATATTTCTGAGGAACGTCTGCGCGAATATTTACAAAACGAGATCGCTGCACGCTACGATCAGCCGCCCACACCCGCACAGCCAATTCCGGGCGGGACCTCATTCCTGCCCGGCCAACCCGGGCAGTCCATTGACCTTGACCGTGCTGTCTTGCTCATTACCGACGCGTTACGTTCGCCCACCAGCCGTTCGGTGGCGTTGTCCTTTACACGCAGTACCGCCGCCAGACCTACCATTGAAAACCTTGAGATCTTAATGAAGCAGATCGTCACCGTCTCAGATTTTGACGGTCTCATTGGCCTCTATATGGTGGATCTGCAAACAGGCCAGGAAATCCACTTTGCAATGGAAAACAAACAGGAAATTGGTGTTGACCCTGATGTGGCATTCACTGCATCCAGCACCATCAAAGTTCCAATTGTGGCTTCCTACCTGATTAACCGTGGAAGCACTCTGGACGCCGGCACAACGGATATCATTTCACGAGTTCTTGGAAAATCTGACAACTCCGCCACAGACCTTGTCCTTGGCGGCATTGACCCAAACAGCGGCCCGATCATCGTCACCCAAAACATGGAAGCCATTGGGTTGAAAAACACGTTCATCGGCGGATTCTTTTTTGTGGGCGCGCCCAATCTTTTGCCCGGCAGGCAAACTCCCAGCAACACCCGTTTGGATGTATTTACCGACCCCGACTCGTATTCGCAAACAACTCCTTCCGAAATGGGCACGCTGCTTACTGATATTTACCAATGCGCCCAAAATGGCGGAGGCGCACTGGTTGCCGCATTCCCAGACAAGATCAGCCCTGCCACCTGCCAATTACTGATCGATTTTATGGCACAGGACAAGTTGGGTTCACTCCTGCAAGGCGGCGTACCAGATGGCACACTCGTGCCGCACAAACATGGCTACGTTCCCGCACCAGACGGCGTTATCCACGATATCAGTGACGTGGGCATCGTCTACACCCCAGGCGGGAATTTTGTACTGGCGGTCTACACCTACCATCCCATCAACAACCTATGGGACATCACCAATCCGCTTGTAGGTGACCTTACAAAGTCAGTCTACAATTATTTCAACATTACAATTCAATAACCTGCAGACCCGTTTTTCACGAAAACGGGTCTTTTTTTCACTCTTCGTATATAATTCATAGTATGAGTGCATCGCTTGGACTTTACCGCCTGCAAAAAGTTGACAGCCAAATAGACCGTGCACGTACGCAAGCGGAAACGATCCGCAAGACGCTGGAAAATGACATCGAACTGCGGAATGCACTCGCCCAGGTCGAATCAGCCCAGGCAGAATATCATCAAATAAGCAATCAACTCAAGAATGCCGAAGCAGAAGCTCAGGCAAAAAAAATAAAAATTGAACAGGTCGAATCCAGCCTGTATGGCGGCGGTGTGCAAAACCCAAAGGAATTGCAAGACCTGCAAAAAGATATTGTCTCACTCAAGAAACACCTTGTCACTCTGGAAGAACGCGAACTCGAAGTGATGCTTAGCGCAGAACAAGCCGAAAAACAATTAAGCATGGCGAAACTCGAGTTGGAAAAAGTACAGGCAAAATCGGGAAACGAAC
Organism: Anaerolineales bacterium; assembly: GCA_030824405.1. Lineage (GTDB taxonomy): Bacteria > Chloroflexota > Anaerolineae > Anaerolineales > Villigracilaceae > Villigracilis. The sequence continues at coordinate 7,597 of JAVBXV010000198.1, forward strand.
ACAAACAATTGTTGAGCAATCAGGCAGAGATCATGAAAGACCTTGAAAGACTTCGCGAAGAACGCGAAGCATCCATTGCCCCAATTGCAGCAAACCTGCTCTCCACATACGAAGACCTGCGCAAACAAAAGCGTGGAGTGGCCGTCACTGAAATAAACGAAGATACCTGCTCATCCTGCGGCGCACCGCTGAATGCCGCATTGCAACAGAACGCAAAATCAGCCGGGCAACTGGCGCATTGCCCTTCTTGTGGCAGA
>JAVBXV010000104.1 GCA_030824405.1 Anaerolineales bacterium
AGCGCGGGAACATCCTTTCTAATTATGATTTTGTTATTTTTACTGTATAATGATTATGTTATAAATCACTCCATTGCAAGATGCAACGAGAGGAGAATGGTATGCGTCGTGGAAGAACTCTAATATTTGTTTTACTGATTGTAATCATAGCTGTGGTTGTAGGTTTTGTAGCCATACGCCAATTTTTATCAACCTCTACAGAGGCTGAGCAGCCCGTTTTTGTGGAAGTATATGTAGCTGGTCAGAATATCCCGCAGGGTGAGGGGATTACTGAGGCTGCTCTCACTACAATAACGATCCCGCAGGCAAATGTAGCTGCTGTCATGTATACACGTGACGAGCTTTCTTTGCTGATTAGCAAAGTGGCGAAATATCCACTGGATCAAGGGGTTGTTATTACCGAATCCATGGTTGGTGATGGAACAACTGCCATACCAATTTCAGGCCCCCAATGGGCATCGTTGATCCCGGCAGGTATGACCGCTATTTCCATCCCAACGGACAGGCTTTCCTTGGCCGCCTATGCGGTAAATGATGGCGCTCATGTTAATATCAATGCATGCTTTCTTTTCGTGGATATCGATCCTACGTTTCAATCTGTCCTACCAAACCTGACTGCTGTTTTAACTGGCACAGGATTTGCAGCAGAGGGATCGCTGCCCGTTCTATCTCTTGGAGTTGCGGCCTCAGGTGCAAGCCAGGGTAGGCTTGAGCTTGATCCGTCACTTCAACAACCATACTACCTGATTCCCTCAGAAACTCAGCGTCCGAGAATGGTGTGCCAGATGCTGTTGCAGGATGTAATTGTGATGAAGGTTGGAAATTTCCCATCAGATCCAACCGCAAACTTGACTTCTCCTGAGGCGGTGGCCGCTGCTGACCAGCAAGCGCAACAGGCTCCTGCTGCTGTGGCACCTGACCTTGTTACTTTGCTTGTGTCCCCGCAAGATTCGATCACTCTGTCTTATTTGATACATACTGATGCCGAATTAATGCTGACATTGCGAAACCCGAGCGACACTGCTCGCCAGGCTACCGAAGCATCTACCTTGCAGTTTTTGCTCAGTCAATACAATATTCCAGTTCCTGCCAAGTTGCCGTATTCCCTTGATCCTTATACAACTGGCTTCGGTAATCTGAATTTGGTGTTGCCAAATGATGTGACAACAGTTCCTCCGCAATAATTTATGGGAACCAAAGACAATAATATTAAAAATTTTTATAATGCCCAACGGATTTGGTAATACTTATGGCAACGGATAAAATTCGAACACTTATTGTTGATGACATTGCTGAAACACGTGAAAACGTCCGTAAGTTATTGCAGTTTGAATCGGATGTTGAAGTGGTGGGTGCCGCTCGTTCTGGGAAGGAAGGTATCCAGCTTGCATCGGAGCTTGACCCCGATGTGATTTTGATGGATATTAACATGCCAGACATGGATGGCATTACTGCCACTGAGGCTATCAGACAAAAATCGCCGCATATTCAAGTGATTATTTTGTCGGTACAAGGCGATCAGAATTATATGCGTCGCGCCATGCTTGCCGGTGCACGAGACTTTTTGACCAAGCCTCCAATGGGCGACGAGTTGATCTCTGCCATTCGGCGTGCAGGTGAGATGGCTCACGCCGAGCGCAGTAAGGGCACACAAGCCCGTCTTGTTGCGGCTAATGTAGCAGGAACTCCTCTTGGGTCAATAAACAACCCTGCGATCTCAAAAGGTAAGATTATTACTGTTTATAGCCCAAAGGGTGGCACTGGCGTTACAACAATTGCTGTCAACCTTGCGATTGCTTTAAATAATGACGAAACGCGGGCGGTCATTGTTGATGCGAATCTCCAGTTTGGTGATGTTGCAGTTTTTGTTAATGAACAGGGCAAGAATACAGTTTTAGATCTCGCCCCCAGAGTGGATGAACTTGAACCTGATCTTGTGGAAGATATCTTAATTAAGCATGAAGCTTCTGGTGTACGGATTTTAGCGGCACCACAACGTCCAGAAATGGCCGAAAAGATTTCAACTGATCAGTTCGTAAAAGTTTTATTGTACTTGCAGCGTATGTATGCATATGTGGTGGTTGATACGGCTTCAGTATTAACAGATGTTGTTTTGGCCACTATCGATAACAGTGACTTGATTGTGATGATTACAACGCAGGAAATTCCTGCAATTAAGAATGCGCGATTGGCTCTTGATCTACTCCAAAATATGGGAATTGATCGAAATCACATAGTCTTTGCCATGAATCGCTATGATAAACGCATTGCAATCACACCAGAACGGGTTAGCGAGAACTTAAAACAGGATATTGTGGCTGCAATTCCCCTTGATGAAAAGGTTGTAATAACAGCGGTTAACAAAGGTATTCCCTTTATGATCGATAATAAAGCGCAACCTGCGGGAAAAGGTATTTTCTCACTGGCAGAGGTGGTTCGTGCCCGATTAGCGACTCTCGAGTCTGAAGATGAGACACCAGTTAAGCGATAAAGGAGTTTCATTAAATGTCACTACTAAAACGTATTGAACAAGGTCAAGGTGGTGGTGGGCAACAAAGTGGCTCCACACCGCCTTCTGCTCCACAGCCGCCTGCTGGCGGGGGTGGCGATAACAACTCTCGTCTTTCTTCCATGCAGGCACGTAGAGTTAGTGCTCCTATTACATCCCCACAAGCCGGAACATATTTTGACTTAAAAACGCGCGTCCAGAATAAACTTTTGGCCGAAATAGATCCTTCGATGGATATCTCCAAGACGGAGGAAGTCAAGAAGACCATTCAGGATTTGTTCGAGCAGATTCTTGCAGAAGAGAATATCGTTCTTTCCAGGCCTGAACGTGCGCGTTTGTTTGAACAGATCGCCGCTGAAATTTTAGGACTGGGCCCGCTACAGACTTTGCTTGAAGATGACACCATTACTGAAATAATGGTGAATGGCCCAAAGAATATTTATATCGAGCGTAAAGGTAAATTGCATCGTGTGCCAGTTACTTTTGAAAGTAACGACCATGTGATGCGTATTATCGATCGCATTGTAGCTCCTCTTGGCCGCCGTATTGATGAATCCAGCCCATATGTTGATGCTCGTTTGCAGGATGGATCTCGTGTAAATGCTGTTATTCCGCCTATTTCACTGGTTGGCCCTGTACTAACAATTCGTAAATTTTCAAAGAACCCGATCTCTGTAGAACAAATGATTCAATTTGGCTCTATATCACAAGAGGCTGTTCAATTCCTGAAGGCCTGTGTAGAGGCAAGATTAAATATCATCATTTCGGGTGGTACGGGTTCAGGCAAAACCACACTCTTGAACATCCTTTCAAGTTTCATCCCTGCTGATGAACGTATTGTAACGATCGAAAACGCAGCTGAATTACAGTTGCGTCAGGAACATGTAGTTACCCTGGAATCGCGCCCGCCCAATATTGAAGGACGTGGCGAAATTACAATCCGTGATCTTGTTATTAACTCATTGCGTATGCGCCCTGAGCGGATCATTGTTGGCGAATGCCGTAGCGGTGAAACCTTGGACATGTTGCAGGCCATGAATACTGGTCATGACGGTTCCATGACCACGGCGCATGCGAATACACCGAGAGATGCTCTTTCTCGTATCGAAACCATGTGTCTTATGGCTGGCATGGACTTGCCGGTTCGTGCAATTCGAGAGCAGATGTCAAGCGCTGTGGACTTAATATGCCAGCAGGAGCGCATGCGAGATGGTACTCGTAAAGTGACTGCCGTTACAGAGGTCAGTGGTATGGAAGGTGATGTGATTACCATGACTGATATTTTTGTTTTTGAACAAGCTGGCGTGGAAAATGGTCGGATTGTTGGCCGTCTGCGGCCAACAGGTCTTCGTCCAAAATTCATGGACAAGATCGAATCAGCTGGTATTCATTTGCCCCCCTCAATTTTTGGGATTGGCGAGCGACGTCGCTTTTAGTCCTCTGCATTTAGGATATATTTAATTATCATGACTACGATCATAATTATTGGCGGCATTTTGTTGATCATCCTCCTTGTGATAGGGGTGATTGTTTCTTCCAACAGCGAAGGCGCCATTGTTGAACAGCGTCTTGATCAGTATTTTGAGGGCGACAAACAGGATGCCACTGATAGTCAGGTCCAGCGCCAGGTGCTTACTGAGTGGGTCTCAAGACGGGTTGAAAAGACCAGTTTTGGCGATCGTATTGCCCGCAACCTTGCGCGCGCAGATGTGAAGTTTAAGGTTGGCGAATATATCGGCTTGATTGTGATTTCCATTGTGGTTGGTGGTTTTTTAATATGGCTGATTGGAAATCGTCACCCCGTTTCGTTTTTGCTTGGAACTGTTTTGGGGGCTTTTGCACCGAGCTTTTACGTTCGTAGACAGCAAAAGATGCGCCTGCAGAAATTTAATGATCAGTTGTCTGATATGTTGAACTTGACCGTTAATGGTTTGCGCGCTGGATATTCAACCATGCAGGCCATGGAATCGATTAGTAAGGAATTACCATCACCGATCTCTGACGAGTTTCGTCGGGTTGTTCAGGAGATGCAGATTGGTATTACCATGGAGACCGCTCTGGAGAATTTGCTGCGTCGTATTCCCAGTGAAGATCTTGATTTTGTGGTGACTGCAATCAATGTTCAGCGTGAGGTGGGTGGCAACCTCTCTGAAATTTTGGATTCTATTTCTTTTACAATTCGTGAGCGTGTTCGCATCAAAGGCGAGATTCGCGTTATGACCTCTCAGGTAAGAACTTCGGGAACGGTTTTGTCGCTTGTTCCATTTTTTCTTACGCTTGTTCTTTGGTTTCTCAACCCGGAATACTTATTGTCGATTACTGACGCTGGTGCTTTGTGTGCTGGTGGCGTCATTTGCGCGATTATTGGCTTAATTGGCAGCGGTTATGCCGTCATGATGAAAATAGCTGATATCGAGGTGTAATATGAGTAGTGCCCTTCTTTGGATCATTGTTGGTGTAATTGTAGTTGGTGGTGCAATTACATTGATCGTTGTGGGATTAAGATTTTCACGTGCAAGACAGGAAGATGAAGGCGATCCCATCATGGCTCGTCTTGCTGATGCAAGCCAGCGTGGTGAGGTTGTCTCTCTGGAAGATATAGAGCTTCAACAACCATTTAGCGAGCGCGTACTGATACCTTTTATTAAACGTATCGGTGAATTTTCAGCACGCTTTACCCCTCAAAACTTAATTACTGAGACTACACGTAAACTGGAGTTGGGCGGGAATCCTGGGCGCATAGATGCCGCTACTTTTTTGGCCTCGCGCTTTGTAGTTGCTGTGGTATTTGGTGGCTTGTTACTTTTAATAGGAATTTTTTCCGCAACCCCATGGCCACTTGGACGTATTGTTTTGGTGGTTACTATTTTTTCGGCAATTGGTTTTTTCTTTCCGCAGCTTTGGCTGCAGGGAAGAATTAATAAACGTCAGGATGAAGTTCGCAAGGCAATGCCTGATGCTTTAGATCTATTGACGATCTGCGTTGAAGCAGGACTTGGCTTCGATGCTGCAATGTCTAAGGTGGGAGAGAAGTGGGAGAACGAACTTTCCTTGATGTTCACGCGCTGTATCCGTGAAGTGCAGCTTGGAAAGCCCCAGCGTGAAGCACTTCGTGATATGGCGGATCGTCTGGGCCTGCCGGAATTAACCAGTTTTGTGGCTGCTGTTATTCAAAGCCAGATACTCGGTGTAAGTCTTGCCAAGGTGCTTCGTATTCAGTCAGATCAGATGCGCGTTAAACGCCGTCAGCGAGCGGAAGAATTGGCTCATCAGGCTCCTGTGAAGATGATCATTCCCATGGCTTTGCTTACCTTCCCTTCTATTATGATCATTTTGCTGGCCCCTGCTGGCTTCCAGATTGCCGCAACATTTACAGGTGCGGGCAGCGCTTTCGCTCCGTAGTAAGTTTCAAAAAACAAAATATCCTTGCTGCTTTTTAGAGGTGGATGTATGTCCAAATCAAATTGGAAATATACCCTTTATCGATTGCTTTGGAGTTCACTTGATATGGTTTATCCCCCTGTGTGTGGGGGATGTGAAAAACAAGGCTCTCGTTGGTGCGAGGATTGTCAGACAAAAGTTAATATCTTGAGAGGCGTTCTTTGTGATATTTGCGGCCTTCCACAGGAGGCAGTTGGTGTTTGTGCCAATTGTCAGGTGGACAGGCCGCATTTTCGCGCATTGAGAGCCTGGGCTGTTTTTGAGGCCCCAGTTCAAAATGGTTTACATCGCTTGAAATATCGACGGGATGTTTCAATGGGCGATACATTTGCTGCGCAGATGCTTTCCTTCGTACATGAATTAAATTGGCCAATTGACGTGATTGTTCCCATCCCTCTTGGAAAACAAAGACTCAAGGAAAGGGGATATAATCAGGTTGGAATGATTGCACGACCGCTTGCCTTGGCGTTGGACGTGAAGTATGCACCGAATGGATTGGTGCGTCGAAAAGAAACGCGTTCGCAGGTTGGGCTTTCAAAGGTGGATCGCAGGAGTAATGTGCAGGATGCATTTACTGCCTGGATGGGGGTTAGAGGGAAAAATGTTCTCGTGATGGACGATGTATCTACAACAGGATCAACTTTATCTTCAGGTGCAGAAGCGTTATTCAAGGCTGGCGCAAAGGATATTTATGCGTTTACAGTCGCTCGTGCATTACCTCACCATGGTTTACATCACGCATGAGCGTTTGTGTGTGTGACTCAACATCCTAATAAGGAGGACCAAATGTCCAACAAAGTGGAAGTTCAGACACGTAACATCCGTTTGACCGAAAAGATCGAAGAGTACGTAAACAAGAAGGCGGGCAATCTTGATCACTATCTGCCTGCAATTGACGAAGCGCGTGTTGAGCTTGCTCATCATAAGGCGGCGCGCAGTGCAAATGATAAAAATGTGGCGCAGATCACAGTATATGGCAAGGGGTTTATGCTTCGCACAGAAGAGCGTGCAGAAGAAGCGCTGGCGGCGTTTGATCATGCATTGGATAACATGCAGCGTCAGATCGAAAGGCACAAGGGAAAGCATCATCATGGGCGCGGTGATGGCCGCTCTGCCGCAGAGGTGGCCGAGCAGATCGTTGATGATGAAACTGGTGAACTCTCTCCTCTACTGGCTCGCCGCAAGAAATTTACTTTATACCCAATGAGCGAAGATGAGGCGATTGTGCAAATGCGAGATCTTGGCCACGACAACTTCTTTGTATTTTCCAATGCAGAGACTGGCAAGATCAACATCTTGTACCGCAGGCGCAACGGCAGTTATGGCCTGATCGAACCGCAGATCGGTTAGTTGAATTTAAATATAAAAAAAGCCTGACAATTAATTGTCAGGCTTTTTTGTTTGATAGAGGGTTGATTTGGATGTAAAAACGCTTCACCCGAAGCCCAGGCTTGTTCTGCTAATTCAACTTTTCATTCCGCTGTAAGTTTATTGCCTGCTTTTTGCAGGCATGATCCTTGTTTCGATCAATACGAAGCACAGCACAAGAATGCTCCATGCGATGAGCTGATTTTGCTTGAAGCCATTTAATATCAGGGCGCTGTCACCACGGAAAGCCTCGATGATGAGCTGCGAGCCAGCCGTGAGTGCGGCGAAAGTGATGAAGAGAATGCCCGCGTGTGGACTCTGTTTTTTGAACCAGAGCAGGCTGAAGATTAAGAGCGAAGCGAGCGTCTCGTAGAGCTGGGTTGGGTGACGGGTGGCATTCCATAATTCAATCCCCCAGGGCAGGTTGGTTTCTTTTCCAAAGGATGTGCCTGCTGCGAGGTGACTTAGCCCCATCCCGATTGCAAGAATGGCGAAAAATGGAGTGAGTGCGTCCAGCGTTGGCCAG
>JAVBXV010000397.1 GCA_030824405.1 Anaerolineales bacterium
CATGGTGAAGGAACTCTTTCCACGAACGATCGTAATGGATGAAGGCACGATCGTTGCTGACGGGCCAACCTCAAAAATACTGGATGACGAAGTTTTCCTAACCGCCCATGGATTGGAAAAACCGTAGATCAAGATAAAAAAATCCGCAGAGAGAAAACTCTCTGCGGATTTTTTATTTTCTTTGTTACCGAATTACAGACCAGCGGCCTTCTTCAAAGCAGCAGCCTTATCGGTGCGTTCCCAGGGGAACTCGATATCGTCGCGGCCAAAGTGACCGTATGCAGCAGTCTTGCGATAGATTGGGCGGCGCAGGTCAAGGTCACGGATGATCGCACCGGGGCGCAGATCAAAATATTCCTGAACGAGTGCGTTGATCTTTTCATCTGCGATCTTGGCAGTACCGAAAGTCTCCACATTGACAGAGACAGGGTGAGCCACACCGATCGCGTACGCAACCTGCACTTCCACGCGGTCAGCCAAACCAGCAGCCACAACGTTCTTGGCTACATAACGGGCGGCGTACGCGGCAGAACGATCCACCTTTGTGGGGTCTTTCCCGGAGAAAGCTCCGCCACCATGACGACCCATGCCACCGTAGGTATCTACGATGATCTTGCGGCCAGTCACGCCTGCATCACCCATTGGGCCACCGACAACGAAACGGCCAGTGGGGTTGACGTAGATCTTCAGATCGCCGTCCACCAATTCTTTAGGAAGAACAGGGTTGATGATCTGTTCGATCACAGCCTTGCGGATATCTTCCTGTGAAATTTCAGGGGCATGCTGTGTGGAGATCAAAACTGTATCAATGCGCTTGGGCTTGCCAAATGCGTATTCAACAGTCACCTGACTCTTGGCATCAGGGCGCAGCCAGGCCAACGTGCCATCCTTGCGGAGTTCACTCTGACGGCGGATGAGTTTGTGTGCAAGATAAATTGGCAAAGGCATCAGAGTATCGGTTTCGTTACATGCGTACCCAAACATCATGCCTTGATCGCCTGCGCCCACGGCTTCAATTTCAGCTTCGGTCATGGTGCCAGCTTTGGCTTCAAGAGCCTTGTCCACGCCCATGGCGATATCACCAGATTGTTTTGCGATCGCAACCAACACGCCGCAGGAACTTCCGTCAAAGCCTTTTTCACTTGCGTCATAGCCGATCTCATTTACTACTTTGCGAACCAACTCGTCGTAATTGAAAACGGCATTGGTGGTAATTTCACCCAACAACACCACGAAGCCCGTCTTGACTGCGGTTTCGCAGGCAACGCGTGAGCGTGGATCCTGCTCAAGGCATGCATCCAGTACGGCATCCGAAACTTGATCGCAGATCTTATCGGGGTGGCCTTCAGACACAGATTCCGATGTGAACATCAGGCTGGGTGAAGTCATAAAAGTATTGCTCATTTTTTTGTTTCTCCTTAAGAAAATAAAATGCCCTTTCAACACGCGAAAGGGCATTTTGCATAAAGCTGTCTACCCTCTCATCTCCCAGAAAATAGTTCTGTCGGATTTGGCACCATATTCAACTTTCGTTGACTGGTTGTCGAGACATCGCAGGGCCGTTCCCTCCGTCTCTCTGGATAAGAGCGCCGTATTAGGGCTATTTAGTTGTTGCGGCATAATACCATAGGTAACGCGATGAGTAAAGATGAATGCTCGCTTCTTTCTTAACTGATAACTGCTTCTGTTTTAATTATTTTGAACGCATCTGAAACCGATCTTCACCGAACTCTTTCCATAATACGAATCTACATTGGGCAGCACTGATGGATCAGGCCCAACTTCATAACCACGGTTTGAAACACGCAGCCCGATAAAATTATCCTGAAACCCTCCACCGCGGATCACATGTAAATAATTTTCTCCGCCGTTATCGGGGCCGAGTGGATTCGTATCGGGTGATTTTACATAATAATTTCCAGCATAATAATCAGCCGCCCACTCCCAAACATTGCCCGCCATATCCAAAGCGCCAAAAGGACTCGCACCCGCGGCATACGAACCTACACGAGCGGTATCCCCAACGCTGTTATCTGAATTGGCATACACCTCACTGGGCGAAGCGCTCCCCCATGGATAGGTGCGCATGTCATCTCCACGTGCCGCGCGTTCCCATTCTGCTTCAGTAGGCAGCCGCCGCCCCGCCCATTGACAGTAGACATTCGCGTCATACCAGGTGACATTCACAACGGGGTAATCTTGAAATTCAGTTGTGCCAAAATATTCAGCGCGGTTATCAGAATTCAAAGTTACTGGAGGTCTGCACACACCTGCCTGCACGCACAAACCATACATACCATTGGTAACTTCCACTTGATCGATCCAAAACGCATCCAACTGAACATGATGCGCGGGAAGTTCATCATTCTCCAGCAACACATCCAACCCGCCCATGTAGACACTCCCCTCGGCTACAAAAAGCTGGAGCATACCGTCCATGCTGGAAATTTTAGACGGGAACGGTTTAGGTAAAGGGACAAGAGTAACTGTCGGCGGGGCCGCTGGAGTTGGCGGCAAAGGACTCGGCGTGGATGTATTCTCCACAACGGGAATGGGAACAGACGTATCTGTTGCAACAGGCGCAGAGGTGGGCTGTGCGCCGCATGCGGTTAGAAAAAATATAAGTAAAAGTAGGGTGATCTTTTTCATGTGATCCGTAAACTATATGGATTAAGGAACCAATTGCAATGCGTTCTGCGCCTGGCCTTCAAAAAATTGAGGGTTGATCGAATCTGCTTTTTCCCATGCCTTGCGCGCACCAGCATAATCGCCCTTCTGATACAGTCCATACCCATACCATAACCATGCCTCTTCAGACATATCGGTTACGCCGCGCGCATAATCGGTAAGCACAAGCAGGTCTTCTATACGGCCTGAATGGAAATAAGCAAGGAACGGACCGAACTGATAGCGGAACATGCGCAATGGCAGACCGATCTCACGTGCTTTATCGTAAGCAATGGCTGCTTCTTCATAACGATCAAAATAGACGAGGTTACTGCCAAAGTTAAACCAGGCATATGCGTCCGTTGGGTTTTCGATGGTGGCGGCCTGGGATGAGGTCAATGCATTTTGCCGATTCAGGCTCGGGTCCCAGTTTGAAGCGAGCAGGGTTTTCATCTCCTCTTCAAATTGTGGAAAGTAGATCACCATGTACATATTGTTGAAGGCTTTCCAATCCTCCTCCAATTTTATGTACGAAATTTTTAGGTCTGCGCCATGATAGGAATCTTGAATGGTAAATTCCTGCGTGCTGTCATCGTACCCTGTGAGCAGCAAATAATGCGCCGCCCAGAGATCATCTGTTGGGCCGAGCGCATCGTTGGGGTCAAGCGACGTGACCGTTTCCACGATGACGGGATAATTGGATGCAATTAATCGCTTGAGCAATTCAATATTTCCACCCACGCGATATTCAAGATTCAACCATCCCGCCTGCGTGCGGACATAATAACGCAGCTCTTCAGGGTTGACGTTACGATCTCCCGTAACAGGTTTTATGAATGAGGCAATATCGGCCTGCGTGCCTTCCCAACCATACATGTGCATGGTCATTGAAAGAGTGGCGGGGCCGCAATTATTTGGCGTTTGTTTTTCGAAGGTGGGCGATGTGATCGATGCTTGCGCGGGCAATGGCGGCAAGGTGGCAGTGGGCGTGATGGATGGCGTGAGCTGCACCACTGGCGTGGATGTGGAGGTAGGTGTGGGCGTAACAGGTTGCGGCGTAACGGGCAAAGCCGTTGGCACTGGGCCAACAGGGTCGATCACATTTTTTGTGTAGATCATAAATTTTTCAATGCGCCACGAAAGTACCGATTTCACGTACGGGATCTGGTACATCAAAACAGCCAGCAGAATAACACCTGCCAACCCAATCAGAATATATTTAATGCGTTTGGACATCAGATAAGTCTACCACGCGTTTATGAAAGGCTTTTAAGAAGTAGATCTACTTTTTTGCTTCCCATGCGCGCACGTTCGCAAATAATTCATCCAACGAATTCAGGTCTGAGATTGTCATTGCAAGATTTTTTGCGTGGGTTGTGCTGTATTGAAAAACGCGTGAGCCCGCAGAAATTGCTCTGGCACGCTGACGAAACTCTCCACGCGAAACATAGCCCGTGAAATAAATATCCATGCCGTGGAGCCAGAGGTTTGCCCAATCCAATGGCGCGATGATATACGTTTCATTTCGCGTTGCGCTAAAAATTCCCACACGCGCATCGGGCAAACGGCGGACATGTACAGACGTGAGCGAATAAAAAGGTTCGTGGATGGTGACCTTTGTTTTTGGCGGGAGACTAAAAGTACGCGTCAAAAATCCACGCGCCTCATCCTGCCCGCTGACTTCGACAAGCAGTTCTTCATCTGATTCAGATTTCAAAGCCAGCGGCCCGAGCGGATTCCAATTCAACGGTTTGCGCCACTCCTGCGGCATCGCGTGGACAAGATAATGGCGCTGTCTGGTATCAATGGCTTTTTTCAGGTCGGCTTGTGATGCGGCGATCAAGCCAGAGACAAATGCAAATAAATACAAATCGGTATCTGCATGACCATCGGCGGCATGTTGATCTGAAGGGACAAGTGCGGGGGCGCTCAATAAGATATTTGGGCTGGATCTTATTTTGGAAACTTGCTGGCTATTGGAGATCAGAAAGGATTTCACATCACATCTGCGCCCACCAAGCGAGACGTCATAACGCTCATGATCTGTGAAAGGCAATGAACTTTTTACTTCAAATGGAATATTTTGCTGGGAGAGAATTCGGCGGAAAGCCAACTCCACGGCCACATTCGCCACCACACGGCGGAGCCTGTCGTATGGCGAACTGCCTGCGCGGTCGAAGGCATACGTCAACGAACGCGTTGCATACGCAATACCGCCTTCAATGAGGTCGGGAGTACAGGGAAGACGCAGGAGATGTGATGCAGTGAGCATGGCAGCCTGTAAGGTATCGTTTTGTAGAATTTGCGGAGGATAGGAGTAGTTTTTCCGCCCTTAATTACGATGATTGTAAGGGAAGTTTTTTCCTCAAGCAAGGGCTTGAGATTTTTGTCAGGCCATACACCTGCCCTGGTTTAGGGCTGCGGCGTTTGGGGCGGCGGATTGTAAACAATATTTTGTACAACTAATTTTGAAAAACTGACCACTGCCGCATTGTTTCCCGCAGAGTTGACAAACACGCCCACTGTGCCACTGGCGTAATTTGAATCGGTGATCGTAAATTGATAGCGTCCATTTAAGAACAGGCGCATCTCTGTGCCAGAGGCCCAAACCCCAATACGAACCTCGCCCGGCGCGCCCGGTGGGACATCTCCACTGGGCAATGGCTCCTGCAGGATCTGGCGCGTACCAACGCTGATCCGCTCGGCGCTGACGGTGCCAGTACAGGATAATGAAAAACGATAATAGGCCACAGCGTTGGCGCGCACAAGGAAGCCATAACTATCGTCTCCACGGCAGAGGCCGGGGCGGGCTGTGATCTCCGCATAAAAATCGTTGACAACCAATTCCTGCCGCAAACTGATCATATAGATGCCGCTTTTCACAGACAGGTTGAGTCTGTTATCTTCGATCTCTGCGCTGGCCTGGTCAGAGGTGGCGGTATCCCAGAATGATCTTTGCGTGAATGTATCCGTGACGACAATATCACCAAGACCGGGGCGCATTTCTGGGGTGGGAATTTGGGTGGAGAAAAATTGCAGCGTGGGTGTTGCTGAAGCGGCGAACCAGGCAAAGGTCGGGGTGGGAAGCGCGGTCTCCGTCGGCAGGGAAGGAGGCGGTGTGGCGAGGTATGAGTCGAGGGCAGAACAGGAGGAAATTAATCCTGTAATGAGAAGAAGGGAGAGAAATTTAAAACGTGAAAACATCATGTTCATTTGGTGACAAAATTAATTTGAATATGTCGTAAAATTATGTGAACGTTATTCTAGCATATCAGGAGCGAAACATGAGCGAACAACAAGTACTTGTAACGGGTGCAAGTGGAGAGATCGGACAGGCGCTCGTTCAAGAACTGGCAAAGCGGGGCGGTTATCGAATCATCACATCCGATTTTATGCCGTTGCCCGATTCGATCAAATCGCTTTCAGCAGAACATGTGCAGGGAGATCTGGTTTACAAGATCAAAACTTTTTACGATTATGATTTCGATGTCATCTTTCATCTTGCGGCTTCGCTTTCTTCAAAAGCCGAAGTGGCAACGGAAGAGGCGCATCGCATCAACGTGGAAGGTACGATGCAGTTGTTAATGCTGGCAGCGTATCGTTCTGAAAAATATAAAAAGGCGGTTAAGTTTTTATTTCCGAGTTCGATCGCCGCATACGGCATGCCGAATCTTGATTCAAAAAATAAGGCAGGCACGGTCAAGGAAGAAGATTGGGATAACCCGCACACCATGTACGGCTGCAATAAATTATATTGTGAAAAATTGGGGATGTATTACAGCAAGTATTACGGCCAAAAACATTTGGATGAGAAACCACCGGTCATGCTGGACTTTCGCGCGTTACGCTTCCCAGGCTTAATCTCAGCCTTTACATTGCCCAGCGGCGGCACCAGTGACTATGGTCCCGAGATGCTTCACGCTGCGGCACAGGGCAAGGCGTATCCATGTTTCGTGCGCGCGGACACAAAAATTTCGTTCATGGCCATGCCCGATGCGATCAAGTCTCTGCTGATGCTGATGGATGTGCCGCGCGAAAAACTGACGCGCAACGTGTACAACGTAGCCGCCTTCGCGATCACCGCCGAACAATTCCGCCAGCGCGCACTGAAGTCTTTCCCTGATGCAAAGATCAGCTTTGACCCGAATCCACGCCGACAGGGAATTGTAGACTCCTGGCCCGAAGATGTGGACGACTCGCGCGCCCGCAAAGATTGGGGCTGGGCTCCCGATTTTGATGTGGATCGCTTCTTCGATGATTACTTTTTACCTGAGATCCGCAATAGATATGAGAAGTAGGAATACATATTTTCAAACTAAAAAGAAGCCATTTTCATGGCTTCTTTTTGATTATCGAATCCTGATATAATTTTGAGAATGAATTCAAAACGTTTTCTTGCCTTATTCACTCTTATTACCATGCTGATGCTCGGGTTGTGGCTGCCAGCCAACGCCGCCCCTGCGGTACAGGCGATTCCAACGCCCACTGCCGGGCCAGATGGACGCATTATTTATATTGTGCAGCCTGGTGATTCCTGCACACGTGCAGCTGCAATAAACGGAATTTCGGTGGATCAACTCCGCCAGTTAAATTCAAGGTTGGATACAAACTGCACATTGATCGAGGGACAGGAATTGTTGATCGGCATTGTCTCCCTGGCAGGGACTCCCACCGCTGGGCCGTCTCCCACGCCGTTGCCGCCCACCGCTTCTCCCACGCCGTTTACGGGTACCACCATCATCTGTGTGCTACTCTTTGAAGACGCCAACGGAGATGGTCTCCGTGAAACCACGGAACCAGCCGTGGCGGATGGCGCCATCAGCGTTACCGAGATCAATGGCGAGTACTCCGCCTCCCTAGATACAGTTACCAGTGTAGACCCAGAATACCGCGGAGAATGCTTCGACAACGTTCCTGAGGGCGAATACAACATCACTGTGGGTATTCCAGACAACTACAATCCGACCATGGTGCTGGATTATAGACTTCAAGTCAACGCGGGGGATCGCGCTTATGCTAATTTTGGCGTGCAATCAAAGGACGTAGTTGCCGACCCCGGTGCAACTGGAGAAGACGAAAAGACCACCTCTCCCCTGCTTGGAATTCTCGGCACGATC
>JAVBXV010000133.1 GCA_030824405.1 Anaerolineales bacterium
CCTGCATATAGAAACTCTCAATGACACGTTAACCTTGATGCTTACTATGTAATTGGAATTGGTCTTTGGACGGATGTGATTTTAGAATTGCCCAACAAGATAAAAGATGCTGTGAATAATCGAGTTGATGAATTACAAGGAGAGGCCAATGACTGAGATATCTAAAATCCGAAGTAAATGGAAATTTCTTGGTTTAGCTTGGTTCTTAGTTTTCATTCTGGGTTGGATATCTATTATCTTGCCAAGTTATTCTGTCTTTGTTCTTATAGGGTTGATAGTGTTCAGTATATTTATTTCCCTATTGATTATCTTCTTTTGGCCTAAATTAGAATGGTATATACTTTTATTACTTGGGCAAATAGTGCCCATTGAATTTCTCATATTATCATTTCGATCAATGTTGTTTCTCCCAATTGTTTTGGCTTATTTGTTAACTGGGATTATTGTTTTAGGCTACATCTGCATGTTTTTTCTTCCAAAATATGCCCCACATATTTCTTATTTGATTGTAAATGGTAACCCGGAATCAAAACAAGAAAAGAAGCTATATAGGTTTGTGATCTCTGTATTAGGGTTTGCGGGCTCATTTGGAGCAGGTGTTGGAATATTCGGAGGGCGTGCATATGGAATGAAAGTGTTTGGTGCTGTTGGTCCAGTTTTCGGTTTGATAGGCATATTTTTCGGATTGCTGATTTTTCATAACTTATGGCAAAAACGCCCATGGATATTAAATGAGAAGGAAGGAACAGGAAACTCTAAATCCAGTTGAGTTTCCTGTTCGATTTTTCCAACCATGATGCGGAAGTTCAAGAAGGAAAGTGCTCAAGATTGTTCTGCACTTTGGCATGGGTGTGGAGTTTATTGTGGCTATGAAGTTAAATTCTGCCGTAGAATATTTGGTCAAACGGGGAATATCAAAGTTTAATAGATGGTAGTGTTGCAAGTGTAAAAAGGGACGTCATCTTAAGATGATCGTCCCTTTTTAAAACGTGTATAATCCGCGCATCCCCTATCTGGAAGTGAAAATGGAAAACCTTACACGTATTGCACGCAAAATTACTTTTATTTTGTTTGTTGAACAGAGCCTTGCTTCGGCAGGTTTTATTGCGGCGGCTACATTGAATTCGATCGTTGGCGCAAAGTTGAGTCAACATTCAAATTGGGCGGGTGTGCCTACTGCGGTGTATCTTTTGGCGGGCGCGCTTTCTGCGTTTGCCTGGGGTTATGTGATGGATGCCATCGGTCGGCGCGGCGCTCTTACGCTGGGACTTTTTCTGGGGGTCATTGGTTCGGCCTTCGCATTTTTTGCCATTGCACAATCATCGTTTTCGTTTTTTCTAGTCAGCATGATCTTCATGGGTGTTGCCAATGCGGCCGTGCAATTGGGTCGCTTTGTTGCGGCAGAGGTCAACCCGCCAGATGCGCGCGGACGGGCGATCTCCAATGTGGTCATTGGAGGCACGTTTGGCGCAGTCTTTGGCCCAAATCTAGTAGGGCCCATGGGGATTTTGATCAAGCCAATTGCAGGTGATGAACTTGCAGGCGCATACGCGGTAAGTTTCATTCTCTTTTTGATTGGAATGGCTGCGGTCTTTTTTGGACTTCGGCCTGATCCGCGCGAAATAGGCAAACAGGTGGCTGAAAAATTCCCTGAAACGCAGACAGGCTCGGGCGAAGTGCGAAGCGTGCTTGAGGTGTTGCGTCAACCTGCGGCGCTGACGGCGGTCATTGCGATGGCGCTGGGTCAGGTGGTGATGGTCCTCGTGATGGTGATCACGTCTTTGCACATGCGCGATCATGACCATGTGCTGCGTGATATTTCGTTTGTGATCTCGGCGCACACATTGGGGATGTATGCTTTTTCGATCATCTCTGGCAGGCTGGCAGATCGGTTTGGGCGTGAACCTGTGATTTTGGTGGGGGCGTCCACGTTGATCCTTGCGTGTCTTCTGGCTACGGTTTCGCCAGATGTGCTGCCATTGAGTGTGGCGCTCTTTTTACTCGGCCTCGGCTGGAACTTTTGTTTTGTGGCGGGCTCGGCTTTATTTTCCGATCAGCTTTCGCAGTTGGAACGTTCGCGCATGCAGGGCTTTAATGATCTGCTGGTGGGGCTGTCTTCTGCGATCGCAAGTTTGAGCAGCGGCTTGATCTTCGCGGCGGTGGGATATAACATGATGGCGTTCATCAGCGCGGGGATTTCGCTCATCCCTGTCATTGTGGTGGCGGAGTGGATGTTCAGGAAGAAGAAGCAATTGGCGGCTGCCTAATATGAATCGAAAAATCGGCGTCATCATGACGCCGATTTTTTTATTTGTACTGAAATTATTTTGGACGGGGTCTGCTGGGGCCTCTTTTGGCGCCGGTAGCGCCAAGGGTTCTACCCGCAGGTTTTTGCCCTGAACCTGTGCGGGCTGGTTTGGGGTTTGGTCGTATGCCGCCCACCGTCTTGCCGACCATGGAGAATGCAGTTTGAAGTGCCTGTTCAGTTGTGGCATCGTCCAGGCCTGTTTTTCTTGAGAGTTCGTTGACCATGCCGCTCTGGCGCAGAAGGTTCGGATCCACTTTGCCTGTGCTCATTTGGCCGAGCATATTATCGAGGTCAAATGTATTGGAGTCACGGCCAGAGGTGGGGTGATGCGCCAATAATTTATGCACGACGAATGTGATCACGATCGTGGCAATCTGTGGGGAGATATTTACTTTTTTGGCTAGCGGAGCTATGAAGGGAGTGAGCATAGACATGATGGGGTCATTGGCTGCGCCTGCGGTGGAACTGCCCTGCCCGCCCATGAACATTTCCAGCAGGCCCATCATGCCGCTGAGATCTGTTGTGCCGCTGGCTGGGGCTATTGGAGACTGTTGAGGTTGTCCGCCAAGTAAGCCGCCGATCAGGTCGACCATTGGGTTATTGGCTTGAGATTGAGATTGGGATTGAGCCTGCCCGCCGCTAAGCAGGCTGCCGATCAGGCCAGCCATTGGATCGCTGGTTTGTTGTGGTGTGTTGCTCTGTTGGCCCTGTTGACGGGATTCAACGAGCGCTTTGAGGATATCTTCCATGGACATGAGATCAACTCCTTAGAAAAAAATAACAAAAAGGCGGCGCAATTTTGCACCGCTCTTTTTGTGTGACTACTCGGATGAACTTTCGCTTGTTGAAGCCTTACTTTCCGACTTTTTTTCTGGTTTGCTTTCAGCCTTGCTTTCGGATTTGTCTTCCTTCTTACTGGCCTTTGTTTTGCTGGTATCGCCTGAAGGGGACTTGTGGTCGGTGGCGTAGAAGCCTGAACCTTTGAAAATGATCTTGGTGGGGGTGATGACTTTCTTCAAAGCTTTCTTGCGGCACTCAGGGCAGGTCTTTAATGGGGTATCTGTGAAGGACTGGTGACGTTCAAACTGTATTCCACAGTTTTCACAACGATAGGTATATACTGGCATTCTAATTTTTCTCCTTGCTTCCATCTAAACTAACCATAAGATTATAGCGTTTATGGTAGGGTGTGACAAGCCTTGGACGCGCCATGTTATAATTTTCTAACATTAAATTATACGTCTTTGCGATGGGATTGCCTCAAAACAGGGACAAAAGGCGGATGCAATGCTGAAAATCGAGATCGTTTACTGCGCGGTTTGACACTACACCAATCGGGCCGTGAGCCTGAGCGCGGAATTGTTGGAACATTTTGAGCACGTCATCGAATCAGTGACGCTGATTCCTTCGGACGAGGGCAGGTTCGAGGTAAGTGTGAACGGGAACCTCGTCTTCTCCAAATTGGCGGTAAAACGTCACGCAGAAGCGGGTGAGGTTGTCACTCTCGTCTCAAAGATGGTTGAGTAAATAAAATCAGACTTCGGAGCGAAATTCCGAAGTCTTTAATGAGGATTTCAAATGGCTAAAAAAGGAAGAGTTTTTTCGGGAGCACGCCCAACAGGGCGCCAGCATTTGGGGAATTATCTCGGCGCGATCAAAAATTACGTTGCCATGCAGGAAGAATATGACTGCGTGTATTGTATTGTGGATGTGCATGCGTTGACCACAATGGAGACCACGCAGGATCTGCGCTTGAACACGTTTGAAATGGCGCTGGATTGGCTCGCGGCTGGTATTCGCCCTGAAGATTCGATCCTTTTTGTGCAGTCACATGTGCCTGAAGTGATGGAGTTGCACACTTATCTTTCGATGGTGACGCAGTTTGGCAAGTTGACCGATCTGCCGACCTTCAAGGAAAAAGTACGCCAGCAGCCCGAAAATATTAACTACGGCCTTGTGGGTTACCCCGTGTTGATGACCGCCGACATTGTGCTCTACAAGACAGACATCGTGCCAGTCGGCATTGATCAGGCTCCGCATATTGAATTTGCACGTGAGATCGTGCGCTCCTTTAACTATCGCTACAATACCAAAGTGTTGATCGAGCCCAAGGTGAAGCACACCGAAGTCTTGAAAGTACTTGGCATTGACGGCAAGGACAAGATGGGCAAGAGTTTGAATAACCATATCGAACTTGCCTCAACCCCTGAAGAAACCATCAAGCGCGTGCGAGAAATGGTCACCGACCCTGCGCGCCAGAGAAAGACCGACCCAGGCAACCCAGATGTGTGCAATGTATTCACCATGCACAAGATCATGTCTCCACAGGAAGAAGTGGATATGATCAATGTGGAATGTCGCAAGGCCGGCATCGGCTGTGTGGACTGCAAACTACGCTTTGCCGCCAACTTGAACAAGAATCTTGAACCCTTCCGCGCCAAACGTGCCGAGCTTGCCTCACAGGAAAGTTTTGTGAAAGACATCCTCAACGATGGCGGAAAACGTGCCCGCGCCATTGCCCAGCAAACCATGGTGGAAGTGCGCGAAGCCATGAAGTTGCCTTAATACAGGAATCAACAGATCGGGATTCGGGAATTTATTTTCCCGAATCCCGATTTCCAAATCCTGAATCACAATTCCAAAACATGCGCGTATTAATCCAACGAGTTTCCCAGGCGAGTGTCACCGTCGAACAGCAGACCATTTCCAAAATTGGAAAAGGTCTTTTGATTCTTTTGGGCATTGGTCATGGCGATGGGGAAGAGCAGGCGAAATTCCTTGCCGAGAAAATTGCCAACCTGCGCATCTTTGAAGATGCGCAAGGCAAAACAAATTTATCTGTTCTGGATGTGAGCGGTGAGGCAATTGTCGTTTCGCAATTCACTTTGTATGCTGACGCCCGCAAAGGTCGGCGTCCCTCCTTTATTGATGCCGCACTGCCCGAAGTTGCCGCGCCGCTGGTCGATCGGTTTGTGGAGTTATTGCGCAGTCACGGCGTGCCGAGTCAAACGGGTCAATTCGGCGCGAACATGCAGGTGGAAATTCATAACGATGGCCCCGTCACAATTTGGTTGGAAAAATAAATGAACCGCCGCCAAAAAATTATTTTTGCACTTATTTTTTTTGTTTATCTTGCCGCACGTTTCACTTTGAATCTGCCTGCGCTTTCAAAGCCGCGCGAACTGGCAGATACCGTCTCTTATCTGCGCATTTCAAATGTGCCTTTGACGGATGAAAAATTTTGGGGAGATGGCCGTCCGTTTGTATTCCCGCTTCTTTTAAAACTTGCAGGCCAGAATGTGGAGTTGGCTTCCGCA
Organism: Anaerolineales bacterium; assembly: GCA_030824405.1. GTDB lineage: Bacteria > Chloroflexota > Anaerolineae > Anaerolineales > Villigracilaceae > Villigracilis. Next base: position 5,626 of record JAVBXV010000133.1, read on the forward strand.
CTCCAGCTTGGATTTTCGACTCTCGCCTGGGCACTGCTCGCATTAACCGTCAGCGCTTCCCTGCGGACCGTGTGGCTGCGTCTGCTTTCTATTGGCATTCTCCTCGCGTTGAGTCTGGTTCCGCACCTCGCCAGTTGGGATTTCGTCATCCTCACCGAGTCACTTTCTGTCTCGTGGTTCGTACTCTTTCTCGCGCTGGGAATTTGGCTGAGCATGGAGTGGCGCACTGACAAAGTTCTTACGCTGTGCGTCGTGGCTTTATTCTTTGCCTTCACGCGCGATACGAATGCATACATTCTGCTCATGCTGGCAGGCCTGCTCGTCCTCGCGGTGATATTTCGCTGGATGCAGCCGCGTGTGTTGATTTTGGCTGGTTTCTTTTTATTTACTTTCTTTATCAGCAACCTGACCTCAGATATTGGCGCGCGCTGGGTCTTTCCTCTTAATAATGTGATTGGCCGCCGTGTGCTTTCGAATACTGAGGCATTGGATTATTTTCGATCCTGCGGAATGCCAGTCACCCCTGAGTTGATGGCCCTGGAAGGTGAATTTGCGAATGGCAATGACCGCGCATTTTATACCGAACCCGCCTTGAATGAGTATCGCAGTTGGTTGAATGAGCACGGAAAAACCTGCTACATGAAATGGCTGCTCAGTGACCCTGTCCATAGTGTGGGGGAGGCGTTAGGTCAATTTCAAGGGTTGATCACTTTTACCGAGTTGGATAAATTCTACTCACGGCGTTACGACCCGATCATTCCCAATTTTGCCGAGCCTTTTTTGTACCCGCTTAAATTTATTCTGCCCATTTGGGTTGCCCTCTCCGTCGCTGCATTGACCGCGATCTGGAAGCGCGCATGGACAGTGAATAGACTTTGGGGAATATTCATCCTGCTCTGCCTGCCGATTCTTCCGCATTTGTTCATCGTCTGGCACGGAGATGCGATGGCCCCCGAGCGCCATGCGCTGTCTGTGGGGCTGCAGTTGGCACTCTCGTTATGGTTATTTATTTTTCTCGCCCTTGAACAGGGCGTGGAATATTTTCAGCGTAGATAAATGCCTGCTTTGTTCTCGCAATTGTCCCTGCGAAGGAAGCGAAAACCCATCAGAATAGGAAACTTATATTAATGAATTCTTCCGTTACGCCAAACTCTTTCCAAAAATTTCTTCATCGAATATTGATGTTGAAGTGGGTTTCTGCTTTTCTTTCCGTAGCTTTGCATCGGTTGGATGCGATTGCGCTGAAGTTGTCCAAGGGGAAGCACACTGTCACTGAATTTGTGGGGCTGCCCATTATTGAGTTGACCACCATTGGCGCAAAGTCAGGTCAGCCGCGCACCATGCCGCTAGTCAGTTTGTTTGATGACAGGAAGATCGCCTTGATCGGTTCCAACTTTGGGCAAAAACATAACCCAGGCTGGTATTACAACCTCAAAGCCAACCCGAAATGCACCGTCCATTTTGGCGGGCAGACGCATGAATATGTTGCTCGTCAGGTGGAAGGCGAGGAGCGCGAGAAGTACTGGCAGATGGCGGTTTCCTATTACAGGGGGTATGCGTTATATGAAGAACGCGCCTCGCATCGTGTGATTCCCGTCATGGTTTTGGAGCCTGTAAAATAGTTGTCAACCTTAGAATTTTATGATAAATTTGCGAATGTAGGATGCAAGTAGGTTTTCGTTAGGAAGTAGAAAGACGACGGCTCAAAGCAATGCCTTTGAGCCGTTTTGTTTTTAAGCCGCCCGACAGAAGACATACTTCATCGCCATTTTTTCTTTTTTGCTCAGGAGGCAAAATGTCTGAACGTGTTGTCGGTACGGTCAAATGGTTCAATGGCTCGAAGGGTTATGGCTTCATTGCTCGCGATGGCGGCCCCGATGTCTTCGTCCACTTTAGCGCCATTCAAGGCGATGGTTTCAAGAACCTCGAAGAAGGCCAGAAGGTGGAATTCACCATCGAAAACGGCCCCAAGGGTTTGCAAGCCGCGAATGTCGTAGTTCTGTAATTACGATTTGACCCCAAAAAGAGTCTCGTCGAAAGACGGGACTCTTTTTTATTAATTTTTTATTTGGATTTTTTTCTTAAGGAAGATGCGCCGCTTCTTTCGGGACCCATAAACTGGCATCTGTTTG
>JAVBXV010000393.1 GCA_030824405.1 Anaerolineales bacterium
CTTCAGTATTGGCAACGTCCGCAGTGATCTCATCACTCAGTTTCTTCTGCAAGAGCTGAAGTTCGATCAGTTTACGATACGCCGCTTCATCAATGCCATATTTTGTAAAGTCATTAATGGAGTTGTCGTAACGTTCCTTGAAGCCTTCGAGAGTATAAGGCGTTGCAGTTGGGGTGATCGTAGCGGTAGGGCCTGTGGTGGGTGTTGCTGGCACCAATGTTGCTGTGGCAGTTGGTACAAGAGTAGCTGTCGCTTCGGGTGTGCCAGTTGTGGTCGCTTCCGCTGTAAATACGGTAGTAGGCGTTGGCTCTACTTCCAATGTGGCGGCGGCAGTCGGTGTAATGGTCACAATTTCGTAAGCTTCTGCGGGCATCGCAGGCATCACTACTTCGGTCGGTGTGACAGTAGGTGTATATGTTCCATTGGGGAAGAAACCGAATTGAGCCTTAACAGCCTCGTCGAGTTCTTCTTCGCTTACCGTAATTCCGCGCTTTGCGGCTTCCTGACGGATCAACTCTTCATTGATCATCTGGTCCAAGATCTGTTGGCCGAGGACATCCGGTGTATCCAGATAGAATTGGATCTGCTGTAATTGCTGGGTGGTATCAATACCGAACATTTGGTAATACTGCATGTTCGTGTTGTAGCTCGCCAATAACTGCTGGCGCTGAAGACGAACACGGGCTTCAAAGTCTTTTGAAGCGATCTCTACATCACCCACTTTTGCCACCGGGCGCTGCGCCTGGAAGTAGTTTATATCAAGGTAACCATATAAAAGCAGGAGTACAACTCCTGCAATGATACCGAAGAATACATACAGGATGATACGGCTTTGTTGCTGCTCGCGCTGAAGGCGGGCAACGTGTTTTTTATGCAAAACGGGGTTATTCCCCGATTCATTTGGCATGGTCATAATCCTTCGTACAAATTACGTACTTAAAAGTAATTTGTTAATTAATATAAATGCGGGGCATGGGGTTGTCCCATGCCCCGTAAGGTTTTCACAACAATTAGCGCATGTCTTCGAGAGACTTGCCGCTAAAAGGCAGAAGCGCCACGTGGCGGGACTGCTTCACAGCCGCAGCCACCAAACGTTGGTGCTTTGCGCACGCGCCAGTCTGGCGACGTGGGCGAATCTTGCCGTCTTCGGTCACATACTTGCGAAGAAGATCGGTCTTCTTGTAATCAATTACCAACAACTTGTCTGCGCAGAACTGGCAGAATTTAGGCTTGGCAAAGAACCGTCGGTCACCCGATCCGCCTTCACCACCGCCTGAATAACTACGTTCGCTACGTTCATTACGATCGTCACTCATGGTTTACTCCAAAAAATTTAAAACGGAAATTCATCTTCCGCCACGGCAGAGCCGTTATCGGCAGAAGCTGCATCAACTTCCTGGGAATGGTTATTATTCGAATCGCGTCGATCGCCCAGCATCATCATCTCGTTGGCAACGATCTCTACACTGGTGTGCTTCTGGCCTTCCTTGTCATCCCAACGACGGGTTTGCAAGCGGCCTTCGATATACACCTGTTGACCTTTCACGAGATACTGCTTGCAAATTTCTGCAAGGTTACCCCAGGCCACCACATTGAACCACTCGGTCTCATTGTGACGCTCGCCATCCGCGCTATTCCAGGAACGGCTCACTGCCACCGAAAACGTGGTCACGGGTTTGCCTGAAGGCGTATATCTCATCTCTGGGTCTTTTCCAAGATGACCAATGATCTGTACTTTATTAAGGCCTCGGCTCATGTAAATCTCCTTGTAGTAATAAAGCTACCGGGCAATCAATCGACTGATTAAGCAGGAACAGCAACTGGAGCAACAATAGCTACAGAAAGCATGTGACGCATGATATTTTCCTGGTAACGAATGTTTCGTTCCAGTTCTGCGGTCGTGGCGGGGTTCATGGAGATGTTCAAAAGAACATACTGACCTTCGCGATGCTTGCGGATATAGTAAGCCAGTCTGCGACGGCCCCAGATATCCACCTTGTCCACGCTGCCACCTGACTCGGTGATCCAACTCTTAACGCGATCGATCACGCCATTAAAAGCAGTTTCGTCCAGATCAGGCTGGATAATACAAACTAATTCATACTTGCGCATTGGGAAATCCTCCTTTCCATGGGTTTGATTCTGTACAAGTCGTAGACTGCCAGAAACGGAAAGGCACGTTTATTGAAGACGTACCTAGGTTAACGTGCGAAGTTTACCATAAAATCTTCTTCTGGATGAAAAGCCACGCCTCCCCCTCAGCCGCAACCTGATTCCGTCCGAAAAGCATTTATCTCACATAAATAGGATTGCCATAAATCCACCCGCGCCGCTTGCCTAAATACCTACGAAAAGCCTCAATCCGATATACACCCGGCTCAGTGGTGATATGAGTACAAGACATTTGCTTCTTCCATTGCTGGATCACCACGCCATCTTTCAACAAATGGAGTTCAGCCTCTGCCGGCAATTTCGCCTGCAAAGTCACGCCGCCCTTCGCGGGAATTTCATCACCCATCATCACACTCTTATCGCGTCCCTGCGCCGTAAAGGTGAAACCTTTGGTTGAGGCAGGCATGTCATACCCAACAAAACAATGTCCCTGCCCCATCGCCTCATAGATCTGCTTTTTGTCTGCATTCACATCCCCGCTCATAGGCTCGGGCAGGATCACATGTGTATTAACCGTGCGGAAGTGGAACTCATAAGGAAAGATCACGCGGCTGAACGGTCCCATGCTCATATGTAATGCATGTGCATCCGAACCGCCAATCGCCACCACGCGCCCCCCGCCCGCAAGCAACTCATCCCACCTCGCCAGCGTGGACGGAATAGGCTGGTTGGCTACAAACGCAGGGAAAAATGCATAGAAAGCACCATGCAATTTGGAAGGTACAACCGTTTTCAACTCACTTAACGCATTCCATAATTCGATGCCCGTGTAATTCCGTACCGACCAATCCTCCCAGGAAATATCGATTTCTTTAAATACAGGCGCCGCAGGGTCATCAGGGTGTGCAAGAAAAGACAACCCGCCCGAATCGCGAACACTGTCGATCAGGCGTTGAGGTTCGTCGGCAAACGTAGCAAGCTCACGTCCCGCCCCGAACGCCAACAGATGATTCTTCTGCGGGTCGCGTGCCTGGTCATGCACTTCCTCCCCGATCAACATCAGTATCTTCTTATTCTTATCCTTGTAATAGCCTTCAAACCCGCCAACCAGCACATTATGGTCGGTCACAATGACCACATCCACACCTGCTTTAAGGGCAGCAGCGGCAATATCCTTGTGCGTTCCGCTTCCATCAGAATATCTCGTATGCATATGCAAATTGACAACGATCTCGCGCATAGACTCCTCTATCAAACACTTTCCTCTTTCATTAAAATTGAAAGAGGAAAAATCTCTGGCTCACTGTAATCCCTTGTTGACGATTTACTTCCCGAACAGGTATAATTTGCCCGCTAATTTCAAGGAGGCTTATCGAATGACCAAGTTTTTGGATATTGCACTGATTATAACCTCAGTAGGTTTAATCCTCGGCGTGATCCTGCAAAGTAAGGGTGCAGGATTAGGCGGTCTTACTGGTGCTGACACCGGTGGTGTCTTCACAGCCCGCCGCGGCATTGAACGCATCCTCTTTTGGGTGACAATCGTGCTGAGCGTTGTTTTCTTTGGTCTTGTGCTCGCCATCATCATCCGCGGAAGCTAACATCACAAGCCTAAAAAAAGGCCGCCGGGCCACTGCCCTGACGCGGGGCGTCGGCGGCCTTTCTTTATTTCCATATAAAATATGAAAAAATTACGCTGGCAGATCCTGGTTGTAGCGGTCACGCTTGTGATCGTAGCTTTGCTGTTGCTTAGCCAGCAACCAGTGAGTGTTGTCCTCTTGCCTGAAGCCGCCCCGGGTGGAATTTACACTGAAGCGGTAGTCGGCTCTTTGGGCCGCCTTAACCCCATGCTCGATTGGAACAACCCGGCCGACCGTGACATCAACCGCTTGATCTTTAGCGGCTTGCTCAAATTTGATTCGCGCGGCCTGCCCCAACCCGATCTTGCAGATTCGTGGGGATCATCCGCGGATGGCACGCAATATAATTTCTCGATCAGGCCCACCGCAGTATGGCACGACGGCGAACCCGTTACAACAGACGATGTGATCTTCACCATCGAAGTGATCAAAAGCAGCGGATCACTTTTCCCGCAGGACATCAAAGACCTGTGGTCTCAAGTGGATGTGAAAAAATTGGATGATCACACCATTCAATTCAAGCTACCCGAACCATTCGCTCCATTTTTGGACTATGTCACTTTCGGCATTTTGCCAAAGCACCTGCTTGAAACTGTCCCGGCAGATCAATTAGCCAGCGCAGAATTCAATCTTCAGCCTGTTGGAACAGGCCCCTACAAGTTTGAACGTCTCACCACCAGCGGTGGACAGATCACCGGCGTGGTATTGGCTGTCAATGAGGAGTACTACTTACCTCGTCCATATATCGAGCAGGTAGTCTTCCGCTTTTACCCAACCTCTGCCGCAGCATTTGACGCCTACCAGCAAGGTGAAGTACTAGGCGTCAGTCAAATAACGAACGACGTACTCCAGTCTGCATTGATGGAGCAAAACTTATCAGTCTACACCAGCCGCCTCCCACAAATGGGACTGGTCTTCCTAAACAATAACAGCCCAACTGCCCCATTTCTACAAAATGCACAGGTGCGTCGCGCATTATTACTTGCGACAAATCGCAATGTGATCGCCTCCAAAATTCTGGCAGGGCAGGCAATTATTGCAGACGGACCAATTCTGCCAGGCTCCTGGGCGTATTATGAAGACATTGAACATCTTGACTATGACCCAGACGCCGCCGCAACCATATTAAAAGACGAAGGGTATGTGATCCCTGCGGGCGGCGGAGATGTGCGCGCCAAAGACGGTCAATTCCTGACCTTTACACTGGTTCACCCCAACGACTCGATCCACACCCAAATTGCGCAAGCCATTCAATCCAACTGGGCGATGGTCGGCGTGAAAATAGACTTGCAGTCGGTCGCTTATGATTCGCTGGTGAATGATTTTCTCACCACACGCAATTATCAAGCCGTACTCGCAGACCTGAACACTGCCCGTACTCCAGACCCTGACCCCTATTTATTCTGGCATCAATCCGAAGCCACTGGTGGACAAAATTACTCCCAATGGGATAACCGCACAGCCAGTGAATTCCTCGAAACCGCCCGCACCGAAGCAGATTACAGTGAGCGGGCAAGGCTGTATCGAAATTTCCAGGTTATCTTTGCAAAAGAACTGCCGTCACTGCCATTGTATTACCCAGTCTATTCCTATGGAGTTGACGTGCAAGTGCAGGGCGTTCAAGTGGCTCCCATGTATGATGTGAGTGACCGCCTGGCGTTGATCACAGAATGGTATCTCGTCACCCGCCGCACACTCGAACAAACACCACAGCCAACCGCCAATCCATAAAGTAAAATACATAGTAGCGACACATGTCGCTACTATGCTTATATAAGCAACAGAAGACAAATATTTTCCACAATATTCCAGAAATGGATGCATTAAGGAGTGCACATGTCTGACACACAAAAGGCAATTGAATACGCCCACAATAACCGCGAAAAGTTCATCAAGGAATTGACCGAATTCATCAAGATCGAATCGATCTCAACCGATGATGCCCATAAGAAAAAAGTGGAAGAAGCCGCCGAATGGGCCGCAAATCATTTGCGCAACATTGGAATTGAAAATGTAAAACTCATGCCCACAGGCGGACACCCCGTTGTGTATGGTGACTGGTTGAAGAAGCCCGGTGCACCAACCGTTTTGATCTACGGCCATTACGATGTGCAGCCAATTGACCCAATTGAGCTATGGGAAACCCAGCCCTTCGACGCAACCATAAAAGGCGATTACATGTTCGCACGCGGCTCCTCCGACATGAAGGGACAGGTAATGGCGACACTAAACGCCGTTGAGTCCATCATGAAAACGGGTGACTTCCCAATAAATATCAAATTCCTGCTGGAAGGCGAAGAGGAAATCGGCTCCTTTAACATGGACTCATTCCTCCCGGCCAACAAGGATCTATTCAAAGCAGATTTCTGCCTAAACCCTGATGCAGGCGCGATCTCCGCAGACGAACCAACGATCACATTTGGTTTGCGCGGTCTCGCCTATTTTGAAATCCAAATTCAAGGCCCATCACGTGATCTGCATTCAGGTCTGTTCGGTGGAACAGTTCATAACCCGGCCCAGGCACTGACCGAATTGATCGCTGGCATGCACGACGCGAATGGCACCATCACACTGCCAGGGTACTACGACTCCGTCCGCCCTGTCACTGATCAGGAACGTGAAGATACCGCCAAATTACCAACCACTCCTGAAAGCTATCTTGAGCAAACAGGCGTGCCCGCATTGTGGGGCGAGAAAGAATTTACCCCTGCATTGCGCACAGGCGCGCGCCCCACTTTGGAAGTAAATGGTCTGCTCTCTGGTTGGACTGGCCCCGGCTCGAAGACAGTTCTCCCCGCGAAGGCTATGGCAAAAATTTCATGCCGTCTCGTACCAGACCAAACTGCCACCGAAGTTCACAAGCAGTTGGTTCGTTACATGCAGGAACATGCGCCCAAAACGATCACCTGGGAAGTAAAACTTTTGAATGAAAGTCCCTGGGCGATCACAGATACGAATACAGCAGGCATCCATGCACTCGCCGCCGCGTTTGAAACCGTATGGGGCAGAAAACCACTCTATCGCCGCGAAGGCGGCTCCATTGGCGTAGTGGCCATGCTGCAAACCATTGTTGGAATTGAATCCGGCCTCGTTGGCGGCAGCTTACCTGATGACAATATCCACTCACCCAACGAACGCATGCACATGCCCACCTGGTACAAAAACATAGACGCGTTCGTACATTTCTTTTTCAACATGAAATAATAGAAGTATCAAAGGAAAATATGGAAGACAGAATTATTACCTACGGCGGACAAGCCGTCATCGAAGGCGTCATGATGCGCGGCCAAAAAGCCTACGCAGTTGCCATGCGCGCACCCGATGGCAACATTGTTATCCACACAGAAAAACTTGCCAACGTCTATCGTTCAGGCATTACAAAGATCCCATTTTTACGCGGTTCAATTCTTCTCTGGGACGCCCTTGGCCTCGGCATGAGCGCCCTCACACTTTCAGCAAACACCCAAACAGGTGAGGATGAAAAACTGGAAGGGCCCGCTCTGTACTTAACTTTGGGTCTGTCTCTAACCATCGGCATTGGCCTCTTCTTTTTGCTCCCTGCCGGCCTTGGCGGACTCGCCGAACATTATCTCGGTTGGAGTTCATGGTTGAACAATCTCACCGAAGGCGCACTGCGATTACTATTCCTCGTCGGCTACATCTGGGGAATCAGCTTTATGCCTGATGTAAAACGCCTGTTCATGTATCACGGCGCAGAACACAAAACCATCAACGCCTACGAAGCAGGTGCAGAGTTAACACCCGAAACCGTGGCAAATTATCCAATTGAACACGCCCGCTGTGGAACCGCATTTCTCTTAACCCTTGTTCTGCTCTCCATATTGATCTTTACCGCCCTTGGACCCATGCCCATTGTCTGGAGACTCGTCACACGCGTTCTGTTCATCCCTATTTTGGCAGGCATCGCCATTGAGTACATCCGCTGGACAGCCAATCACCTCGACAGCCCGATCGTACAATTCCTGATCAAAC
>JAVBXV010000278.1 GCA_030824405.1 Anaerolineales bacterium
ACAGGGCTTGAAATTTTCACCCCATATTTTCGCGTCTTTGCAGAGCGCATGGCTTTTTCGAAAGCCTTTTGTTCTGCATTCTTCGCGTCGATCTTTCGCTGAACATGCGGTGCAAAAAAGCCCGCATAGCGCTTTTGAAGTTCGGGGCGCTGCCAGTCGTTACCGCCAACTTTGCCGCGGCAGGTGGTTGCGCCACATAAACATTCAAATTCATCGTATGCCATTGTATCGCTCATGGCATAGTCAAAACAAACTTCCTCGCCGATTTCGATGTCTCGCATTGCAACGAGCCCAATCTGGCCCGAAAGACCTGCATTCGGATTGCACGAGTGATTGACATAATCTCCCTTTCCAATCGGGCGCGGTACCAGGAAATGGCGGTCTTCAACCTGGATGCATAAACTGCGCTCAATTTCGGGAAGGTGGATAAAGGTCTCCCATTCATATACAACGCCGCCGAAAACAGCAACTAACTCGCCCTTTTTAATGGGTTCAATGGCGAAGATGCTGTTTCCGCTTTTGTCGGCTTTCAGGCGACCTTCTAACTTAGAAGACAGATAGGAACTTGGTTGCTTGGACATTCATAAAACTTCCTTTCAAATATGGGGATTAAAGATGAACAGCGCCTCCCCCGGTGGTCGAGCCGGGAAAAACGCCATAGCGGTTGCAATAATACATTAAATATCCAGCATGTAAAGGTTTTTAGTTGTTTTTTATCGTTTGATTTCCCGCCAATTTGTTAATGATTCGTTATTGCGCAAATCTCTGCAGATCATTAAATGATTTGCAGGCAGATGTGAATCACGAAAAGTATTTATGATGAAATGCGCGCTTCATTCCCCGCCGAAAATTGACTCTATCCATTGAGCAGACGTTACTCTTGAATATCGTTAACCTGTAAGCTTATGTGTGCTAGGGCGCCCACTGTGCACCCCAATCTGGCTCGGGGTTGTTCGTAAGCTGCTGTTCATTCGTCCCATCTGCCCGCATGATGTACAGATCGGCCTGGTCGTCATTGCGTAGGGAGTTGAAGACAATATACTTTCCATCAGGTGAATAGATCGCGCCTGCGTTGTTGCCGCCACCCGTCAACTGCGTGGATTGACCTGTGTTTGCGTCGATTTTGAAAATATTCTTATCGCCAAACGGACCTGCGTAGATCAATAAATTGCTCCCGTCAGGGTCCCAATCTATACTGCCTCCGATGCCCACCAAGCCTTGCGAAATGCGGATATGATTCTTCCCATCTGCGTTCATGATGAAGATCTCGTACTCCTGCGGCGTGCCCATTGACATGGCGTAGGCGATCTTTTCTCCATTTGGAGACCATGCCGTTGCCACGATCGTATTCGACCCCGTGTACACCAGACGTGGATTCAACCCATCCGCATTGACCATCCAAATGGCGGAGGGGTTATTCCCAACGCTGTTGGCAAAGACGATCGTGCGCCCATCGGGTGAATAATCTGGCGAGACAACATTGCCTACATTGTTGGTCAATTGCAGGAGTTGTTTTTCATCGAACGATAAAAGATAGAGATCAAAAGGTCCGTTGCGGTTGGACGAAAACAATAGGGAGCCGCCATCTCGGGTGAAGACAGGGTAATAATTACTGGCGGCCATGTCTGTGAGCTGGGTGTAGCCTGTGCCGTCGCGGTTGACCATGCATAGCTGGTTGTAATCTCCGCGTGTGCAGGTGAAGGCGATGCGTCCGCCGTTCGCTTCGGTTGGCCTTGGCTGCGGAGTGGTTGTTGGAGGCGGCGTGAAATTTGATGCAAAAGGCGTAAATTGCACTGGCGTGGGGACGGCTATTTCTTCGGGGCGCACGACCCAGAAGAGCGAGATAAATCCTGCGGTCATGATCAGAAGAAAGATCGGGATGATGCCGATGCGTCTCTTTTGTTTTTTGGGCAAAGGGGAAATGGCCGCCAGCCTGTCTTCAAGTGGGGGCAGGTCTTCGGCGAGGAGGCTCGGTTTGCTGGGAGGCAGATATTGCCATTCGCCAAGAATCGTTGACGAAACAGGAGCAGTTGTCGGGGTGGTGTGAAGCGGTATTTCATCCACAGAAAAACGAGCGGCCAGCGCAAGCGAGGATAATAATTCTGTCGTGTTCTTTAATCGGTCTTGCGGCTTTTTGCGCAGCGCCCATAGGATCATGCGCGAGAAGTGATCGGGAATTTTTTTGTTGATCGAGATCGGCGCTGGGGGGCTGAGATCGAGATGCGTTTTGCGGATGGCTTCATTTGTTTTGGGCGCGGTCTTGCCGTTGATCCATGCGCCTGTGACGAGTTCGTAAAGAAGGACGGCGAGCGCATAGGTGTCGGTTGCGGGGGTGAGCGGCTGCGCGAGAAATTGCTCGGGGGCAAAATAAAGCCGCGGATATTTGGTGTGGCTTTTTGTGGCGGCGTTTTCACCGATGCGATGTGCCGCTCCAATTCCGCTGAGGCCGATCTCTCCCTGTTTGTTGATGTGAATTAATTCAGGCGCGAGGTTGAGATGTAGATAATTATTTTTATGCAGTGCTTCAAGCGCATTGCAAAGTGCCTTGAGATAAACGCTGACTTCGTCAACACTGAGCGGCGCTCGTGCAAGTATGCTTTTCAGAGACGGGCCATCGACCCATTCTTCAAGCAGGAACGCATCTGTGGGCGTTTTGAACAGCCCCAGATACGGAACGAGATTGGGATGCAAAATGCCGCGCAATTTGGATGAAGTTGTCTCAAGTTCTTTGAGTGCTTCGGTGTTATCTGAAATTGTTTTTGGCAGCAGCGTTAATGCAAGCGATCTGTTCGTGCGCGAATCGGTGGCACGATACAACTCGCCGATCGGAGTTTGTGCGATGAAAGCTTCAACGTGATATTGGTTGAGTAGTGTTTGTCCGATGAATGCAGGAGGCATGGATTAATTCTACCGCGTAGTTTACTTTAGGGTCTGGTCAAAGAATTCGATGGTGCGCTGCATGGCAATGGAAAAGTTCGCTGAAATATTATGGTTGTCGCCTTCATAGACATACAGGTCTGCGGTCTGGTTTGCGAGCCTGGCTTGCTCGGCAAGACGGATCGAGAAATCCAAAGGCACATCTTCATCATTGGTGCCGTGATGTAATTGCAGCGGACCTGAAAGATCGGCAAGATACGATGTGGCAGAAACTGAATTCCAAAATGCAGGGTTTTCATCTGGCGCGCCATATTGTTCGAGCCATGCGGTACGCCAGCCCACTCCGCGCGAACTGGGAGACGGCGTAAATGAACCTGTGCGGCTCCAGTTGTAGAGCATCTCAGGATACGAAGCCACCACGCCCGCCCAAATGACGCCAACTTTTACATCCTTCGAAATCACCATTGTGCGCAGTGTAAGATAGCCGCCCATGGAATGTCCCCACATGCCGATCTTGTCAGGGTTTACTTCTGGTAACTGCTTGATAGATGCAACCGCATTGAGCACGTCAATGGCATAGCCTGGGCTGCCGTATGCGCCAGAGGCTTCGCCTTCAGAGGCATCGTGCCCGCGATAGTCGATGCGGAAGACAACATAGCCCGCCTTGGCGATCTCGTCCACGTAGGCAATGTATCTTTCTGTTGTGCGATATACATCGGGAGGAATATATCCATGATTGAAGACGATGGCAGGGAAGCCGCCTTCAGGTGCATCGCCCATGGGGATGGTCAGCAGGGCGTAGATCTTTAATCCCTCGGAAAGATAGTAGGCATAGTAGCGCCGATAATTTGAACCGCGCTCCAATTCCTTAACGATCGTAATTTCGCTGCCTGGATATGTTCCATTGCGCATGGTTGTAATGCTCAGCGGGTGTGGAATGGGTGTGGCAGTTGGCAGAGGAGTAAAGGTTGGCAGGGCACTTGGAATGGGAGTGAATGTATTCGTAGCTGTGACTGCTTCAGCCGTTGCACTGGGCGTGGATGCAGTTGCCGCTACTGCCTGCGTGCCGCACGCTGAAATAAATAGCATGATGCCGATCAAGACCGATAAAGTTTTTTTCATGAGCGCTCCTTGTTCTTAAGAGAACAAAAAGAGGCAGTTTATTACTGCCTCTTAGTCAATTCTTATTTTTGTTATTGTTTTGCGGCGGCTTCTGCTTCTCTCAATTTTTCAGTTGCCCGAAAATATTTCAGATAGCGCATCGAGTTCGCATCCCTGCCGAGAAGCAGGTCTGTTGCACGAATTGCGCCGCCGAGTTTGATCGCGTCTGTGATCGAGCAGGTGGCGCCCGCCTGCATTGCCAGCGTTAGAAACGCGGCGTTCACCGAATGACGATCTGGCAGCCCAAAAGACACATTGCTCGCGCCCAAACTCATATTCACGCCGTATTCTTTTTTGATCAACTCGATCGTTCTGATCGTGATCGTGGCCGCCATGCTGTTATGTCCCACCGTCATCACCAGCGGGTCAATAATAATATCTTCGATCGGGATGCCCATCTTCACAGCACGCTCGATGATCCTGCCAGCAGCAGCGAGACGCCCCTCTGCAGTGGGTGGGATGCCTTCATCTGCAATGGTCAACCCGATGACAGCTGCGCCTCTTTCTTTAACAATTGGCAGGACACTCGCCAACTGCTTTTCCTCCCCGTTGACAGAGTTCACCAACGGCTTGCCTGGCGCAACCCGCAGGCCTGCTTCCAGGATCTTGGGTTCATTTGAATCGATGCAGAGCGGCACATCCACCACAGACTTGACAGCTTCGACAACCATGGGGATGATGGCCGCTTCGTCAATTTGAGGATGACCGACATTGATATCCAAAACATCCGCACCCCAGGCAACCTGCCTGATAGCCAGTTGTTTTACATAGTCCATGTTGCCATCAACCAGCGCCTGTCCCAACTTTTTAATTCCCGTCGGGTTGATCTTCTCGCCGATGATGACAAATGGTTTGTCGATGCCGATCACAACTTCTTTCTTGTCTGTCTTAAGTAGTGTGTACATGTGCCCTCCAAATGTTTAGGATGTCATTGTGAGAGATTACGACTTCAAGAACCTCAATGCTGCTTCTGCCAGAATGGCGGTGCCGATCGGCAGAGCGCGTTCATCCAGATCGAACTTGGGATGGTGAAGTTCGTAGACTTCGCGGCCTTCAATTTTTGTGCCAAGGGTATACATTGCGCCTGGGGCATTCTTGAGGAACTCGGGGAAATCCTCCGCACCCAGTGATTTGTGCATCTCGCGGACATTGTCTTCGCCAAGGAAATCCCTGCCGATCTGGCCGATCACATTCGATACATATTTGTCATTGATCAACGGCATGCCGCCGAAAATGAAACTCAGTTCATAATCTCCGCCAAGCGTTTTTGCGATCTCAAAAGCGCGTGTCACTTCTTCGCGGATTTGTTTCTGCACTTCGAGCGAAGTAAAGCGGATCGTGCCTTTCATGCTGATCGTGTCTGGAATGACATTTTCAGCAAACCCGCCATTCACAACGCCGATGCTGATCGCAGCAGGTTCGAAAGGATTCAGTCTGCGTGAAACGATGTTATTCAATGCCATGATGACATGTGCAAGCAAGCCAAATGGATCGACTGTGGTGTGAGGATATGCGCCATGCCCGCCAATGCCTTTGATCGTTGCGAACCACGTGTCTACACCGCCGCCACTGGGACCTTCAGTAATAGCGATCGTGCCTACAGGGCTGGTTGGGTCTACATGCTGCGCGATGACATAATCTACGCCTATGACTGCACCTTCGCGTTCCATGCGTTGAGCGCCGCTTAAGCCTTCATCGTCGGCAGTTTCTTCACACGGCTGAAACAGGAAGCGGACGCGTCCATTTAGTTTTTCTTTGGCAAGGATCTGGGCAGTGCCCAAAGCCATGGCGGTGTGTGAGTCATGTCCGCAGGCGTGCATAGTGCCAATATTTTGAGAGACATACTCGGTATCGTTTAGTTCAAAAATGGGCAGCGCATCCATATCTGCGCGGATGGCGACCACTTTGCCGCCTTCGCCGATCTCTGCCACTACGCCAGTTTTGCCAACTCCGCGCTGGACACGGTAGCCCATTTTCTCCAGCTCGTCTGCAACAATGCCCGCCGTACGGTGGACGTCAAAACCCGTTTCGGGGTGCATGTGGAAATCTCGTCTCCACTCAATAAGTTCTTCTGAAATTGCATGTGCCTGTTTTAGCATATCTTTACCTTTCTTTTCATAATACGATCTGCTTTAAAAAAATATTCTCTGTTCTCTTACTTCTTCTTGACAGTTTCTTTTTCAGCCGCCGCCAGTATTCTGTCCAATTCTTTTTCCTGTTGGGGTTCCAAAGGCGGGACCTGATGTTCACGCAAAATTCTTTCTGCTTCGTCGATGGCGTGATCTACCATTTGTTTGCGGTTCAGTTTATCTTCCCAGGTTTCCCAGGAATTTCTCTCTGCAAGTTTTGTCAGCGCCAACTCACCAGCGCGGATATGTTTGAGGGTATGTTTTTGCCCGAGATAATTTCGAGTTCCGTTCATCACGTTACCGATGATCTCCAGCGCCAGATGCTCTGCATCCGCAGACAGCCCTGTGCGGAGGCGTAATGTGCTGGCCGCGAGTTCATTGTCCAACACCATTTGCGCGTGTGAACCCATCACGCCTGCTTCCATTTCGCCAATGCCAGAGAGTTCGTCTGCGCCTGCCAGGGCGGGGATGGTGGCGTTCAGTCCACGCTCGAAGGCGTTTTGTGCGTCGATGGTGTGTGCGTTCGTTGAAAACCCATATACGTTGACGCTGAATCCGTAATAATGTCCAAGTTGAACCGTGCCCGCTGAAGATAGGCCAAGCTCCACACCACCCCAAATTAATCCTGTGCGCGGCTCAAGCATCCCAAGTCGTCCGCAATAGACAACTCCGCAGCCAGGGTTGATGATCTGTGCGAGAACAAGTGGTGCGAGGGTTTCTGCGCTTTGTTGAACGATACTGCCTGTCATGGTCATTGGTGAGGTGGCGCCGCCTGTGGGGGCGGGCAGGTTGGATTGGATCACGCCCGCCGCTGCCATCGCCATGACGGCTGCCGCAGATGCATCATGCATGGTTAACGGGCTGACGGGGGAAAGGGATAATGTCAATTCGTTGGCGGGCGTGCCCACTACATTTGCCATTTCCACCGCATACTTTACTTCGTGTGCAAATTGAATGCCAGGTCCCTGCACGGGTTTGGTGGTGTGCGGCAGGGTGTGACGATACATGTGCAAAGACATGAGTTCATTCGAAATATCGGGCGGCGTGAAAAACGGAGTGACCGTGTGACAGTTATCCAGCGCGTCGAGCACGCGGATGGAGTCGACTGCATCTTGATTCGATGCGGGTTTGCGCGTGCCAGTTTTTGCATCGAAAATATCGCGCGCGCCGCCGAGGTTGTGAAAATATAAATTCCCTGCGCCAAGGCTGTTTACTTTTCCGTTACGACCTTTGATATTCGGCCGTTTATTTGCTTTTGCAATACTGTCCATCACAAGCTCTGGAGGAAAACAAACGCGATTGCCTTTGATCGTACAGCCTGCCGCGGTTAAGATGTCGAGGCTTGGCTTGTGCGTCCAGATCACCCCAATTTCATTCATGACATGAAGCGTGGCTTCGTGCATGGCTTTGATATCTTCATCTGATAAAAATTTTAGTCTTTCCATGTGCGCCCTTATTTTTCCAGAACCCTTGCCAAAAACTCCACGCGTTTTGTTTCGGCATCGATCAGGTTCTCAATGTTGAGAAATGTATGGCCTTCGTCAGGATATAAAAGCAATTCCACTTGCTTG
>JAVBXV010000428.1 GCA_030824405.1 Anaerolineales bacterium
AACCCCGCCCCCGCCAGATGTTGACCCCAACGACCCTGGTACCCCAACGGGCAAAATGTACAAAGTAACCGCCTCTTCCTTAAAGGTAAGAACAGGCCCGGGACTTACCTACGACTCTCTCGGATTGTTATACCTGGATGAAGTTGTCGAAGAGATCGGCGCCACAGCAGATCGAGCCTGGCTACACGTTCGCAGATCAGATGGTGGATTAACAGGATGGAGTTTTGCGGCCTACCTCAATCTGACTGGAACAACCCCGCCTCCAGACCCCGACCCGGATCCTGATCCTGACCCCGGTGATATCGGCACCCCGACAGGAAAGATGTACACCGTCACCGCTACGGGATTGAAAGTACGTTTGGGTCCCGGGCTTACATTTGATGCCATTGGCCTCCTTGCACAAAATGAAGTTGTGGAAGAGATCGGCGCTACTTCTGACAGAACCTGGCTGCGTATTCGCAGACCAGACGGAAGCATGACTGGCTGGTCTTTTGCTGAATATCTACAAAGCGCAGACGCAACCCCGCCCCCAGACCCAGGCACTCCACCCAACACAGTGCCAGATGATAAAGACAAAAAATGGTATCGCGTGGGCGTGGCAAGTTTGCCGGTGCGAGAAGCTCCCAACAACGGCAGCAAAGCTTTGGGTTCACTTTTGCTGGATGACAATATCCCAGCCCTCGACGATACCAGCGACCCCAGTTGGGCGCAGATCCGTAAATATGATGGATTAATAGGCTGGTGTGAAAAGAAATATCTCGTCTATGTTAGCGACGAACGCCCAATTTCCATTAGGCAAAATATTTTCAAAGGCATTACCTACCTGCGCAAGGAATTAACCTCGCCGCGCAAACTGGTGATGCATGTAATGGCCATAGACCTGCAAACCATCGGACTTGAATTCCTCGCCACCCCATCCCTCAGAACAGACGGGATCATGTGCGCCCGCACCACGTCCGCATTCCTCTCTGAGTTTGGCGTAAATGTAGCGATCAACGCAGATGGGTTTAGTTACTTAAGCCCAACCACCTACCCGCCCGCAACATATTGTTCAAAAGGCGGCGATGTTCTACGCTTGAATGGCTTCGCAGCCTCCCGTGGAAAAATAACCGCCCCGCGCGTTAATGGACGTCCCACCGTATACATCAGTCAACGCAATCTGGTATCGATCGATGTGGAGACAGGCAAGGCGTTCAATGCTGTTTCTGCAGACCGTGTCATCGTCAAACAGGGCGTTGTGGTGAAAAATCTGGCGGCACTGGCTCCCAATCCACGCACTGCGCTGGGAGTTAATAAGAATGGCAGATGGCTGATCCTGATGGCAGTGGATGGCCGCGAGTTTGGAGTAAGCGAAGGTGCAACACTAACCGAACTGGCAAATCTACTCCTTTCCTACGGAGTCTACAATGGCGTCAACATGGACGGCGGCGGTTCGTCTGCCATGGTCATCAGAGGTGTGGATGGGAAACCACGCACCCTAAACACAGCCATAGACCAAAATGTCCCTGGCAGAGAGCGTGCAGTCGCCAATCATCTTGGCGTTTTCATAAAATAGAAATCTAAAAACATGAATCAAAAATCGGGACATAAAATGTCCCGATTTTTGATTCATGTAATTTTGAAATTATTTATTGTGTGGCATATTCGCGAATATGATCTGTAGCCTCGTCCAGTTTGGCTACTTCATCTTCTGTCATTTGCCAGCCTGCGCCGCCTGCGTTTTGCTCTGCCTGAGTTGCATTTTTTGCGCCAGGGATCGGGAGGGCATCTTTACAGATCAACCAATTCAAAGCGACCTGTGAAACCGTCTTATCGCCATGACTTAATCCGATCTCTTGCATCAACTTGAGGACGGGGGGAAGCTTCTTCAATAATTCAGTGTATTGCGATCTGCGCACACCGGGTGGTGGATTCTCTGACGAATATTTTCCAGTCAACAATCCTTGTTCCAGTGGCGAATACGCGATCAAACGAATCCCCAATTCTTTGCAGCGGGCAAGCGTGCCATTCTTCTCCACTTCACGATTCAAGAGGCTGTAGTGCACCTGATTGGACGCAAGTGGAATTCCATAACGAGCCAGCGTAGTGTAGGCGCGGATCATTGTCTTCTGCCCAAAATTGGAAACACCCACGGTGCGGGTCAGCCCTTGTTTTACGCACTCCGCCATGCCTTCCATCATCGTCTCAGGACTCATCAACGGTGTTGACCAGTGAATTTGATACAAATCCACAGACTCCACGCCCAGGCGTTCCAAACTTCCCTTCAACGCACGCGGAATAAATCCCTTGGAAAATCTCCACGGCCACGGAAAATATTTTGTGGCGATCAAAATAGGCTGTTCTGTATCTTTCAAAAATTGCCCCAACAAACGTTCCGAATACCCCGAACCGTAGATCTCGGCCGTATCCACAAAACGAACCCCCATACTTAATGAAACATCAAAAGCCTTTCGAATATCTTCATCTGTATGTGTTTGGCCATATCCCCAAACCACTCGATCTCCCCACTGCCAGGCGCCAAGCCCCATTTGAACTGCATGTAAAAATCTGGTTTCGTTGCTAACTTCGGTCATGAGTTTCTCCTAAAGAACTATTTGATTCTATCTTAAAAAAATCGTTTCCCCAAAAAAATCAGGTTACAATTCAGCCCGTTCAAATTTTGGAACTACGTGAACGAAGCTTCCTCACTTTTGGGTGAGGGAACATCGCTCCCTGAGTTCCGGGAGGTTCCCCCGTGACAAAAAATTCTCAACAAGGGGATGTAGAGTCCGTATCCAGCCTTAACACCAGGCTTGGGCTGTCCTTTTCAAATTTAGCCCTGCTGAAACGTGCTCTCACCCACCGATCCTACGCCAATGAACATCCTGAGGCTGTGGAAGATAACGAACGGCTCGAGTTTCTTGGCGATGCCGTTTTGGATTTCATTGTTGGCGATTGGGCATACCATCGCTTCCCTGAAATGCCAGAAGGCAACCTGACCAAGATTCGTTCTGCGCTGGTACGCAACGAAAATCTTGCAGATTTCTCCCGCCGCATCGACCTTGCACCCGCTCTCCGTTTGGGAAGAGGCGAGAAATCATCTGGTGGGGAAACCCGCTACAATTTGCTTGGGTCCGCTTTCGAGGCGCTGATCGGCGCATTGTATCTGGACCAGGGACTCGAGGCGGTGAAGCGTTTCGTCAATCCGCTTTTGGAATGGGCAAAAGAATCAATCCTGGATGTGATGATCGATGACCCCAAAAGCGATCTGCAGGAGCTCACCCAATCATTAAAACTTGGCACACCACACTATAAAGTTATCAGCGCAAACGGCCCTGACCATGCGAAGATCTTTACCGTGGAAGTTGAAATCGCGGGCGAAGTAAAAGGGCGCGGTACAGGTACAAGCAAAAGCACCGCCGAACGTGCCGCCGCGCAGGATGCCCTGCAAAGTTTTGAAATCAAGAAAAAATAAAAGTTTCACAAAATCAGAAATCTGAGATGATAGAATACTCATGCCTCTTCGCCTAAAATCACTCGAACTACAAGGATATAAAACTTTCGCATCGCGCTCGGTCTTTGAGTTCGCGAGCGGAATTACCGCCATCGTTGGCCCAAATGGTTCGGGCAAATCGAACATTGCCGATTCCCTGCGCTGGGTGTTGGGCGAACAGTCCTACAGTCTCTTGCGCGGCAAGAAAACCGAAGACATGATCTTCTCTGGCTCCGAACAACGCGCGCGTGCGGGTCTGGCGCAAGCCACGATCACCTTCGACAACTCCACGAACTGGCTTCCCGTGGATTTCTCCGAAGTGGAAATGTCGCGCATCGCCCACCGTGATGGACGCAATGAATATTTGCTCAACGGCCAGCACGTCCGTCTGCGTGAGATGAATGAACTGCTTGCACAAGCTGGTTTAAGTGAACGAACCTACACCATCCTCGGGCAGGGTCTCGTGGATGCTTCGCTTGCCTTAAAAGCTGATGACCGCCGCCGTCTGTTTGAAGAAGCCGCTGGCGTTGGCATGTATCGCGCCCGCCGTGACGAGGCTCTGAAACGCCTCGAAAGCACCGAACGCAACCTCGAACGCGTGCTCGATATCATGGCCGAACTCGAACCACGACTGAAAAGCCTCGAACGTCAGGCAAAACGCGCGATTGATTTCTCGCGTGTTCAAGCCGACCTCAAGGTGATCTTGCGAGATTGGTACGGCTATCACTGGCACCGCGCCCAGCGCGACCTGACCGATGTACGCGAATCCATGCGCGGACAGGAAGCACGTGTCAACGAAGCGCGCGAGATCCACGAAAAGACACAACAGCAATACAACGCCTTCCGTGAAAGACTTTCTGGCCTGCGTGCCCAACTAAATAACTGGCATCGTCAGTCTGCCGAACTGCACAACCAACGCGAATCCATCAGCCGCGAACTGGCTGTTTTCGAAGAACGCCGCCGCGCCTTAACTGCTGCGCAGGCCTCCATCATGTCCGATCAGGAACATGCCATGGACGAGTTATATCTCGCTCGTGAGCGCTATGCCGAAGCGGAGCAGGAAGCGGCAAAGATCCAGGCTGAATATGAAGAAGCCCAATCCCAATTGGCGAACGCGCAGGATGCCCTGCAATCCCGCCAACAGGAACGCGGCGCACTCGAAGAACAACTTGCGCTCACCCGCAGTCAGATCGAAAACCTCAGCCAGCAGCGTGCAGAAAATAACGCCCGTCTCGATGAATTAAAGTCCCGCATCGAAGCGCAGCAACAAAAGATCGAGCAAACAAAATCCACGATCACATCTGCGAGCAGGGCAACTGCCAACGCAAAAGAACTGTACGACTCCGCGCACAAGGCACGCGCAGACGCAACTCTTAATTTACAGAACGCAGAAGATTTTGTGCTGGGCAAGAAAAGCGAAGTCGATACGCTCGAACGCGCCCGCCGTGAGGCTCTTGAAAAACGTGCCAACGAAGAAGCCGAACATTCACGCCTGAAAGCACAGATCGAAGTGCTTGAACAATCTGAACAATCTCTGGCGGGCTACGCAGAAGGCGCGCGCTATCTGCTCGATGCCGCACGCCACGCTTCACAAAATTTGACGGGCGCACGCGGCGCATTAAGTTCAATCCTTGATGTCCCCGCTGATCTTGAAATTGCAATTGCCGCCGCACTTGGCGACACACTCGATGCGGTTCTGCTGGATTCAAGTCAACTTGAAGAGGCCATGCAATTGCTCGAATCTGAGAACGCAGGCCGCGCCGCTTTGCTTCCGCTCGATGATCGCCAGCAAAATTCTCTCGCGAATCCAAACGATATTGATTGTCTCGGCGTTGCATCCGACCTCGTCAAAGCGCCCGATGAATATCGCAATGCGGTCCAGCTCATGCTCGGCCAAACTTTGATCGTGCGCAATCGCAGCACCGCCCGCAGATTAATTCAGGATTTGCCGACTCACGCGCGAGTTGTCACCCTGCGTGGAGAAGTCTTCCGCGGCGACGGTTTGGTCATCGCTGGGAAAACCGCTTCCTCCTCCACCTTGAGCAGGCCGCGCCAAAAACGAGAATTCGAATCCACCTTAAGCGGACTCATCGCCCGCCTCGCAGAATCAAACGACTCGGTCGAAAGATTGTCGAATGAACTGGCTCAGGCACAGCGCGAACTGGCGCAAGCTGATTCAGATGCGCGCGAAGCCCGCGTCAGCTTGGGTGAAATTCAAGAGACCGAGCAGCAGGCTGGTCTTGAGTCTGAATCGATGTCACGTCAGCTGGAGTGGCAGAAGAGTCAGTTGATCCAATTGGAAACTGAAGCGCAGGAATCTGCATCCAGTCAACAAAAAATAATTGAGTCTCAAGCCGATGTGGAAAATAAATCCGCAGAAGCGCAGGCACAACTGAAGGATGTTTCTGCCAAACTCGCCGAGGTCTCTGCCGATGAATTGCAGGAGCAGGCTTCGTACTGGTCCACGCGTGCGGCGGTTGCCGAGCAAAGTGTGGCAGGCGCAAACGCGAAGAAAGATGAACGCGTAAAAGAAATCACAAGATTAGACGCGCGCCGTGTTGAGCTGTCTGCGCGTTTGCAGGAAACTGAAAATTCGTTGAACAGCCTCGATACAGACAAGGCTGGTTTACGCGAACGCGAAAACGCATTGCACGGACAGATCGATGAAATGCGCGTGCTGATCGAGCCTGCCGAAAAAGACCTCGAAACCGCCGAGCAGGAAGAAGTGCGTTTGCAGGAATCCGAAGCTAACGCACAGCGCACCTTTGGAAATACCGAGCGCCTGTATGGCCAGATACAACTGGAACAGACGCGCAAACAGGAAGCACTGGACAACCTGCGCCAGAAGATCATGGATGATTTTGGTTTGGTGATGTTCGAATATGCTGCCGACGTCTCTGGCCCCGTACCGCTGCCGTTGGAAGGCATGGTTGAACAACTGCCTGTGATTACTGAACTGGATCCGAAACTGGAAGAGCAACTCTCGCACCATCGTGGACAGATCCGCCGCATGGGCCCGATCAATCCTGATGCAAAAACGGAATACGATCAGGAAAGTGAACGCTACGAGTTCATGCGATCGCAGATCGAAGACCTACGCAAAGCGGAAGCCGATCTCAAGCAAGTGGTCTCTGAACTGGATGATATTACCAAGCAGGAATTCTCACGCACATTTGATCTGGTGGACAAGCAGTTCCGCGAAACCTTCGTGCGTTTATTTGGCGGCGGCTCAGCACGTCTGGCACTGACCGACCCTGAAAACCTGGTAGACACAGGTATTGAAATTGAAGCACGCCTGCCAGGCCGTCGTGAGCAGGGCTTGGCGCTGCTTTCTGGTGGCGAGAGAAGTCTCACAGCGATTGCGTTGGTCTTCGCATTGCTCAAAGTATCCCCCACCCCCGTCTGCGTAATGGACGAGGTAGACGCCATGCTCGATGAAGCCAACGTAGGCCGCTTCCGCGATCTGCTGGTTGATCTGAGCAAGGATACACAGTTCATCATCATCACCCACAACCGTAACACAGTGCAAGCCGCAGACGTGATCTACGGCATCACCATGGGACGTGACTCAGCCAGCCAGGTCATCAGCCTGCGACTCGATCAAGTCACAGACGATATGCTGAAACGCGGATAACTTATTAAATAAAAAAATGGACAACTCAAAAGAGTTGTCCATTTTTTTATTTAAGTTTCGACTACGGTACTTCAGTTGCTTCAGGTGTAGCTGCAGCAGACTCTGTAAGTTGGGCGTTTGAAGTCACAGCGGCTTCAGTGGCCATGGTTACGAAATTTGGCTCTGTTGGAACGCGCTGGCGCCAGAAATCGTCGTATGTCTCAACGGTGTATTCGTCACGAATAGCAGTGACCCATTCGGAGAAGGCGGTAGCGCGTGCCTGTTCGAGTTGGGTTGCATTGAGAGGACGATCCTGTTTGGCAATCAACTGAATAATGTGATATCCAAACTGGCTTTGTACAGGCTCAAGTGTGAAGTCACCAGGTTTCTCAAGTGCAAAGGCTGCAGTTTCGAACTCGGCAACCATGGCACCTTTCCCAAACCAACCCAGGTCCCCGCCATTAACTGCGGAGCCTGTGTCTTCTGAAAATTCCTGTGCAAGTGCGCCGAAATCTTCACCGTTCTTCAAGCGCTCGATCAAAGTGAGAGCCACCGAAACATCAGAGACGAGGATATGGCGGGCCAGAACCTGCTCTTCAGTATTGGCAACGTCCGCAGTGATCTCATCACTCAGTTTCTTCTGCAAGAGCTG
>JAVBXV010000118.1 GCA_030824405.1 Anaerolineales bacterium
CTATTTTGGAGCGTGCTGCTCTTCGTCCTCGGCCTCATCACCGCCTTGCCGTGGATCATGCCTCGCGCAAAAAAACTCGAACCCATCAAAGTGGATCTGGCCAACTGTGACGGCTGCACACTTTGCGAACGTGATTGCCCCTACCTTGCCATCAAAATGATCCCACGCACCGATGGCGCGCGTCCCAAATTCCAAGCCGACATCGACCCGAATCTCTGCGTCTCTTGCGGCGTGTGCATCGGCAGTTGCCCTGATAACGCACTCACCTTTGGCGACATTCCGCTCAACCCGCTTTGGAAGACAACTCTCAACGAAGTTACAGAAAAGAAAAATGTAAAAGTCGTGTTCACTTGCGAACGTCATGCCATGCACGGCGCGGGAAAATATTTCGATGACCCGAACACCTACATCGTCCCGCTCACTTGCATTGCGATGGCGAACCCCAACCTTGCGGCGCAGGCACTCGAAGCGGGCGCAAGCAATGTTCAATTCATTGGCTGTCCACCCGAAGATTGTGCAAACCGCGAAGGCAACACATGGCTGAACGAGCGCGTCACAGGTGAGCGGCTGCCCAAACTTAAGCAAAGCTTTATTCCACTGGTTCACACTGCCTGGGTTGCACCCACTGATTTTGGCAAGGCGATCAACTCACAGATTAAGTCCGAAGCGAATACTTTCACATTCACACCGAACAAATCGCATCTGCGTTTTATCATCCCATTGCTGGGAGTGATGGCAGTTGTCAGCGTGTTTCAAATTTGGCTAAGTGACTGGCCGACTCAATTCTTCAATGCAGATTCGGCTAAGCTGGCAATTCAGATGACTCACCATAGCGGATACGCCGTTCAGGATGTTGCGCCTCCTCCTTCGCTCGAACCTGATCTTGAACAACCAATTCGCATTACGCTGGAAGTGGATCGCGAAATCGTCTTTGACGAAACCTACACTGCCACGGATAATCACGTCAATCAGGGTGCGCGCATCTTCGAGCAGATTCAACTGCCTGTTGGCAAACATCACATTACCGTCAAAATGTATGATCGGGTTGACGCAAGCATCGAACAGATATTATTCGACAAGACCATCACCCTCGAACCGCGGCAATCTCTGACCATCAACTTTAGAGACGTGCATATCCCTGACCCCAAAGCAGGTGAACGGCTTTATTATGAAACTGCTTCTGGAGTTAATGCAGGCTGCCGCATTTGTCATTCGCTTGGAAAAGGTGAGAAGATCATCGGCCCATCTTTCTACGGCATTGCAGACCGTGCAGGAGAGCGTATCCCCGGCATGACCGCCGAAGAATACCTGCGCCAATCCATCATCGAACCCAACGCATTTGTCGTTCCTGACTACCCCGAAGGACAAATGATCCAGAACTTTGGAATGATCCTTACCGAAGAACAGATCAATGACTTGATCGCGTTCCTGATGACAATGGAAGAAGAAAAATAAAAATTCGACGATGGACAATTGACGATTGACCACAGTCTATCGTCTAAAAAAAGAGGAAACATGAAACGAATTAGCATATTATTTTTATTACTAGCCATCAGCCTGACAGCATGCAGAGGCGACCCCGCAGAACTGGGCATGGATGCCTCCACCGATAACGTACCAAACATCATCGGATCATACGCTCTCAATGCGGTTGACCCAACTGGTGAAGAATACGGCGGCACACTAACCATCATGGAAGGCGAACAGCCAAATGAATATAAAATGCAATGGTTGGTCTCAGGCGGCATTCACCAGGGCATGGGCACTCTTGCAGGCAATGTATTGACCTTCACTTGGAGCAGCCTCGCGGAAACCGACCAGAATGTGTTTGGCACGGGAGTGTACACGATCACCGTGAATGGCGAGCTGCACGGAACGCGTTATATTGATGGATTGGATATACCGGGCGTCGAAACTGCATATCCAAACCCCAAGTAGAAATTCTGGTTTGAAAAATACAGACCGTACTTGATGCGATCTGTATCTACAGCACTGCGTTCACAGGGCAGATGATGACTCAAGTCGTTGTCTGTCCTGTAACTATTTAATCAATCGTAGTGCAGGGAGATAACAACGGGGAGATGGTTCCTTTTTGGAAAAGGCTGACAGGAACCTCGTCTGCAATAAATAATTTACAAAAGCAACTTTATGTATTACATTAATACCTATCATCTTGTGACAATTTACACATTGCAATAAGTTGAGTAATGCTTACAATAAACGTAATCGTTTACCAAATTGGTCAAGGTTTATTCCCAATTTGGATAAAGTTTGCCGATTAATTTTTTTTTTGGAGAACCCTATGGATCCAATCCTACTCTCAAGGCTGCAGTTTGGTCTCACAACCATCTACCATTGGTTGTTCGTTCCCCTTACCCTCGGTATGGGATGGTACGTTGCATTTTTCCAAACCCGTTATTACCAGACAAAAGATGAAACCTGGCGCAAAATGGCCAAGTTTTGGGGCAAGTTGTTCCTGATCAACTTTGCCATTGGCGTTGTGACGGGTATCGTGCAGGAGTTCCAGTTCGGTATGAACTGGTCTGAATATTCGCGCTATGTAGGCGATATTTTCGGCGCTCCCCTCGCAGTTGAAGCGTTGATGGCTTTCTTCCTTGAATCCACATTCCTTGGCATTTGGATATTTGGCGAAGGCCGCATTTCAGATAAAGCTCATCTGGCTTCGATCTGGCTGGCGGCGATTGGTTCAAACCTCTCCGCTCTGTGGATCTTGCTCGCCAATGGATTTATGCAGGCTCCGCCCGCAAATTCATTTGTCTACAACGAAGCCAATGGACGCCTCGAACTGGTCAACTTCTTTGCGCTCATCGGCAACCCCAAAGGCTGGATCTTCTTCTGGCACACCATTTCTGACGGTGTCGCCATGGCCGCATTCCTCATTTTGGCTGTCAGTGCGTATCACATTGCCCGCAAGCAAAATCTGGATTTCTTCAAACGTTCATTCAACATCGCAGCCGTCAGCGGACTTATCGCTGGCGTATTGATCTTCCTCGGTGGTCACACCATGGGACAGTACATGGCCGAAGTACAGCCAATGAAATTGGCCGCACTCGAAGCCATTTGGGAAACCGAACAGCCCGCTTCCTTCTCCGTGCTCACCATCGGTGACTTAAGCGGCAAAAAAGAAGTCTGGTCTTTGCGTATTCCTTATGCCATGAGTTTCCTCGCCTGCAATAACTTCACCTGCGAAGTTAAAGGCGTCAACGAACTTCAAGCACAATATGAACAAGAATTTGGGCCAGGAGATTACATACCATTGATGGTTGTCACCTACTGGACCTTCCGCATCATGATGGCATTTGGTCTCGCAATGATCGCTATCACAGCATACTTTGTCTGGGCAAACATGCGTGGCGATATCACCACAGCCAAATGGATGAAGTGGGCTCCGTGGATTCTCGTCCTGCCCTATCTTGCCAACGCCAGCGGCTGGATCCTGACCGAAATGGGACGTCAACCCTGGATCGTCTACGGCCTGCTCAAAGTGGAAGATGCTGTCTCTCCCAATCTCACCAATGTTGACCTGCTTATCTCGCTCATTGGCTATACCGCTGTTTACGGCTCATTGGCTGTCTCCATGGTCTACCTGATGAAGAAATATGCCATTGCAGGCCCAGATGCCGCCATGCACGAATCAGTAGATGTGGCTCCTGCCATCGTCGGCTCGCAAGATTAATCGCAGAGGAATATCATGTCATACGAATCCTTACAAATCATTTGGTTCATTCTCATCGCCGTATTATGGATTGGCTTCTTCTTCCTTGAAGGCTTCGATTTCGGTGTGGGAATGCTCCTGCCCTTCCTTGGCAAAAAAGATGAAGAACGCC
Source organism: Anaerolineales bacterium (assembly GCA_030824405.1). Lineage (GTDB taxonomy): Bacteria > Chloroflexota > Anaerolineae > Anaerolineales > Villigracilaceae > Villigracilis. The sequence continues at coordinate 3,849 of JAVBXV010000118.1, forward strand.
GCGCCATCATCAACTCCATCGGCTCCGTCTGGGATGGTAACGAAGTCTGGCTATTAACAGCAGGCGGCGCAACCTTCGCAGCATTCCCCGAATGGTACGCCACCATGTTCAGCGGTTTCTATCTCGCGCTGTTCCTGTTACTGGTTGGCCTCATCATTCGCGGCATCTCCTTTGAATATCGTTCAAAAGACGCTGCTCCCGCCTGGCGCAATCGCTTTGACTGGATGATCGCCATCGGTTCCTTCATGGCCGCTCTTCTCCTCGGCGCCGCATTTGCAAATCTCGCACGCGGCGTACCGATCAATGCCGACAAAATGTTCACGGGCAATCTCTTCACACTGCTCAATCCCTACGGCTTGCTCGGCGGACTCACCACCGTTGCCATCTTCCTGCTTCACGGTGCCAACTTCCTCGGCCTGAAACTCGAAGGCGAACTTCGCGAACGCGTCAACACCTTTGCAAAGAAATTGTGGATCGGCGCTACCGTACTGTATATTGCATTCGGCATCTACACATACATTGCAGGCTTCTGGGCACGTGGTTTCATTGACCCTGGCATTGCGCCCATCGCTGCAGTTGCCGCCTTGCTCGGCGCTGGCTATTTCATCAACCAGAAAATGGAAGGCTGGGCCTTCATCATGGTGGCACTTAACATCGTGCTGACCCAGGTCACATTCTTCTCGATGACCTTCCCCAACGTGATGCTCTCCACCACCAACCCCGCCTATTCACTCACCATCTATAACGCCTCTTCCTCACAATATACCCTCGGCGTCATGTCCATCGTTGCGTTGATCTTCGTTCCCATCGTCCTCGCCTACCAGGGTTGGACCTACTACATGTTCCGTCAACGCATCAGCACCGACAAAAAGACTCTCGTATATTAATTAAACACGACAGGTAACAATAAAAACTCACCCCGAAAATTCGGGGTGAGTTTTTAGACAGCCAAATCAAATTAAGGGAACATAAGTTTCTTACAAAGACTCTTATGTGAAATTAAGTACAAAAAAAGACCTTATTAGTTAGAATAGCGCCATAACTTGTGACACACTTCACAACACAGGTTGTAAATCTATCGTCACGAAATTAGTTAGAGGCAACTATCATGGACGTTATCACCCTTTCCCGCATTCAATTTGGCGTAACCACTGCCCTTCATTTCCTATTCGTACCCCTTACCCTCGGTCTGGTTTGGTTCGTTGCCATCTTCCAAACTCTCTACTACCGCACAGGCGAAGAACGCTATCGCCGTATGGCAAAATTCTGGGGCAAACTTTTTCTGATCAACTTTGGCATGGGCATTGTCACCGGGCTCGTGCAGGAATTTCAGTTTGGCATGAATTGGTCTGAATACTCCCGCTTTGTTGGAGATATCTTCGGCGCATTGCTTGCGATTGAAACAATGGTTGCCTTCTTCCTTGAGTCGGTCTTCATTGGTATTTGGATATTCGGTGAAGGGCGCGTTTCCAAACGTGTTCACTTATTTTCGATCTGGATGGCCGCCATCGGCAGCCTGTCTTCCTCGATCTGGATCTTGCTTGCCAGCGGATGGATGCATAACCCTGTTGGATATATTATCAATCCCGCCACTGGAAACGCTCAACTCGTGGATATCTTTGCGCTTCTTACCAACCCCAAAGGCTGGCTGCTGTTTCAACATGCTTTTTCTGCAGGGTTGGCAACTGCCTCCATTTTTATGCTGGGCATCAGCTCCTGGTATATCCTGCGCAAAAAAGAACTGGAAGTATTCAAACCTTCCTTCGTGGCTGGAGCAATTGTCGGCGTGATCGGATCGTTCCTCCTGTTAATGACAGGTCATGCACAAGGTCAGGAGATGCGTATTTATCAACCGATGAAACTCGCATCCATCGAAGCCTTATGGAATACTGAGCAGCCCGCATCTTTTTCCCTGCTCACCATTGGTGACCTAACAGGCAAACAGGAAGTGTGGTCTATTCGCGTTCCCTACCTGACAAGTTTTCTGGCCTGCAATAACTTCGATTGTGAAATACAAGGCGTCAACCAACTGCAAGCGGAGTATGAAGCACGCTACGGTCCAAACGACTACGTTCCGCTAATGGTTGTCACATATTGGTCGTTTCGTATCATGGCTGGCTTGGAAGTCATCATGCTTTTCGCCTCAGCCTTCGCCCTCTTCGTTGTATTGCGCAACTGGCCGCCCAAACTTCTAAAATGGCTAAAGTGGATGCCCTATCTCATTCCCATGCCATTCATCGCGGGCGTGGCTGGCTGGGTCACCACTGAAATGGGACGCCAACCCTGGATCGTGCAGGGTTTACTCACCACAGCCCAAGCCGTCTCGCCAAATCTCACCGTTGCAATGGTCTCCACCACGCTGGTCAGTTTCACTTTACTGTATAGTGTGCTCGCGCTTGTCATGTTTAGATTAATGTATAAATTTGCACGACAGGGAACTCAGGCCGCATTGACCAAATCTGTAGATGTGGAAGAACCCGCCAGCGCAGGTAATATCATTATCATTGGCGCACAGGATTAAGAATCAGAGAAGTTGGAGGATGATCATATTTTCCAACTTCTCTTCGTCACCTTGCACGTTTCATCTATTCACCATAAACTCAAACCACTATGCACCGCAGACTTCTGACTCTCACCCGCGACACCCGCATCCCCCTTCTCTTAACGATTCTTTCTGGACTGTTAGCTGGTCTGCTTACGATCTGGCAGGCGTGGCTCCTTAGCAGTGTGATCAATGATGTTTTCCTTGAGAAGCAGGTACTCGCGCAGGTGATGCGCCCGTTGCTCTTCATCCTCATCGCCATTAGCGGACGTTCCCTCTTAAGCTGGCTCAATGAAGTCGCCGCCAATGCTGTTGCCGTCAAAATCAAAACAGACTTGCGCAATCGGCTCTTTGCCCACATCCTCAAACTCGGCCCCGCCTACGCCCGTGGACAACGCACAGGCGAGCTGACCGCCGCCGCTGTCGAAGGCATCGAAGCGCTCGACGCATACTTCAGCCAATACCTGCCGCAATTGGTGATTACCGCACTTGTTCCACTATCCATTCTTATTTTTGTTTTCCCGATTGACCTGCTCTCTGGCATTATTCTTCTTATCACTGCGCCATTGATTCCCTTCTTTATGATCATTATTGGCAAAGGTGCAGAGATCGTCACCAAACGCCAATACGAAACCCTGCGCCTCTTGAGCGCCCACTTCCTCGACAGCCTGCAGGGATTGACCACCCTCAAACTCTTCGGCCAATCTAAAGCCCAGACCCGCTCGATCGAACAAGTCAGTGAAAAGTTCCGCGACACCACCATGAGCGTGTTACGAGTCACCTTCATCTCCGCGCTTGCGCTTGAATTGCTCGCCACCCTCAGCACCGCCGTCATCGCCGTTGAGATCGGCTTCCGCCTGCTCTACGGCAAAATGGACTTTCAACCCGCGCTCTTCCTGCTCGTGCTCGCCCCTGAATTCTACATGCCCCTGCGCGCCCTCGGCGCAAGATTTCACGCAGGCATGTCTGGCACTACCGCCGCAAAACGAATCTATGAAATTTTGGATACGCCTATTGAGAATCGAGAATCGGGAATCGAGAATCGGAAAACCAACTCCCAACTTCCAACTCCCGATTCGCAAATATCGAGTATCGAGTTATCCAATCTTTCATTCACCTACCCCAACGAATCCACTCCTGCGCTCTCAAACATCAACCTCACAATAAAACAGGGGCAACAAATCGCCCTCGTCGGCAAAACAGGCGCAGGCAAATCCACCCTCATACAACTCCTCCTCGGCTTCATCCAACCCACATCAGGAACAATCAGTACACAAGTCTCTGCGCCCCAATTCCCAATTCCCAATTCCCAACTTCCTTCCTCAATTCATCATTCCATC
>JAVBXV010000274.1 GCA_030824405.1 Anaerolineales bacterium
AAAGCGCTGGTTATTGATGTTGATTTCAAATTTAACCTCTTTTTCTGGTGCTTCTCTTAACTCTGAACTAAAGCGCGGAAAAACATCTTCCAACTGTTTGCCAAGCAAGGCATCTTCGGTGTTTCCAAGAACAACAGCAGCCGCGCGGTTGATGTCAATAATGCGGTTTTGCAAATCGAGCGCGATCATGCCATCACTCAGATTGTTTATCAATTTGTTGCGGGCAATGGGATTAATATCCAATAATTTCTGTCCAGATAGAGCCCATAAAACGAATATATTGGTAAAAGCAGAGGCTATGGAAGTCCAATCCACCCCTGGCATACCAAACAGATCAAGATTGTATGCAACATTCAAAAAGGTTTGTACGAGATATGCCGTTATCAACAACCGTGCCTGGCGTTTGATGATATTTGACCCTTGAAAAGAAGCGATGACGAACAGGATCATGTCTATCAATGATAGTGAGTAGCCTGTGAATATCGTAAGAGCCATTGCAGGGCCGTGTACGAATAGAACTACATTATTTGCCTGTGGGATGAAATCTTTCCATGTCAACCCATGCCATTGGTTTGTGGATGCCAATAAAGTATGGGCGAGGAGATGAAACACAGCATAGGCTTTTATCCATTTTTTCTCTGCAATATGCTCGTAGCCTGCAAAACATAGGGCGAACAAAAATAGGAATACTTCTGCGGTTCGGTATCCCCATGCATCCAGAACGGCAAAGAACACTTTTAATTGAAGAGGTACTGCCGCATACCCGAGTGTGACCATGACCCCCCAAAAAGCCAAACTGGCTGTGAATAAGCTGAAGTAATAGCCAGAGCGTTCCTGCCTACGCTGCCAGGCGATGAAGGTGTTGATCGTGAGCACTACAGTTGAAATTAAGCATGAGATAACAATAGGGGTGATCATGAACATAGATGTAGTTTATCCTTTTTAATTTCAAAAATCAATCATCACTTTTGCATGTTAAAATACAAACCCTATGACCAAACGTATCTTCATCTCTGCCGATCACGGTATGGCAATCATCTACTTCCTGCAAAGCGACGTCGTTTCGACGCTGCTTGCTGCGGGCGTTGAAGTCGTTGTTCTCACCGATGACGACACCAAAGAAAAAATATCGCAGCGTTTCGCGCGTCCCGGGCTTACCTTTGAAGGCTTGCGTCTCAAACAAGCCAACGACTACGCCAAAAAGATCAGCCCGCGCCTGCAATCATTGCTCATTTATTTGCGCCGCGTGGGCGGCTCGCGCCGCATCAACACCGAAGCCATGGACAGCCACATCTGGGAAGTCTGGGGCGAGAACGGCTGGAAATTCCGTTTGGGCATTTGGATTCCCTCCGCGTTGGCGATTCTTCTTCTTCGGAATTTTTCATGGGCACGTAAACTTTTGATTCGGATGCAAAACCGCTTCACACCTACCCCGCGCCTGTATACTGACCTCTTTGACAAATACCAACCTGACATGGTCATCGCCTCAACCCCAGGCTGGCGCATGGACCGTTACCTCCTGCGTGAATCTGCCAAACGCGGAATCCCAAACATGACCGTCATCGTCGGCTGGGACAATTCATCCAGTTACAACATCTCGGGCGCAGATGTGCAGTGGGCCACCTGTTGGTCTGAGTTGCAAAAAGAAGAACTCGTCAAAGGGTCAGATTGGAATCCAGAAAAAGTTAATATCGGCGGCATCCCCTCGTATGACGGATATTTCCGCAAGCAGTGGCTCATGCCGCGTGACGAATATTTCAAACTGCACGGGCTTGACCCGAAACGTAAGTTGATCTCCTACGCCAGCAGCTTTGTCCATTTTGCGCCGAACTTTCCAAATATCGAAGCCTTGGCGAAATTGGTTTCGTCTGATTCACTGGCAGAACTTTCACAATTATTGATCCGTTTGCATCCCAGCCATTTTCAAGACAAGCCAAAGATCTTTGCGGACGAACGCGCACAGGTTTTTGAGCTGGAAAAGAAATATCCCAACGTGCATGTTGTTCAGCCTGTCGCTTTAGGCGGCTCGCTCGGCTACTACGGCGGCGAAGACATGGACGAGAAATCATCCATGATGGCCTACTCGGATGTGGTCGTGACAGTCTACTCAACCATGCTGGTCGAAACCGCTGTCCACGATACGCCGATGATCGCCGCAACGATCGATGTCCCTGGTGGCTGGAACAAGCCGAAGAAATTCTCACTCTCGCTAAAAGAGATTGGCAACTGGCCCACGCATAAACGTTTCCGCGAAGCGAATGCAGGGAAAGTCGCCACGGATGAAAAAGAACTGCTTGAGGCGCTGAACATGTATCTGCAAGACCGAAGCGTTGATTCAGTCGAGAGAAAGAAATTTGTCGAGCGCGAGATCACCTTCACCGATGCTTCTGCAGGAAAACACACAGCAGAATTTATCCTTAAAACTCTGCGTTCGTAGGGGCAGGGTTCCCCTGCCTCTTACCTCACAACAGATAGCCAAACATCGAAATCACCGACTTGTGGTAAAAATATCTCCCTACGGAGAAAAAATGAAAAGAAAAGTTCTAACCATAATTTCAATATTTATCATCACCCTTGTGTCTGCCTGCGGACCCGCTCCCGAGCCGACCCTAACCGTTGAAGAATTACAAGGCACTGCCGTCGCAGATGCGTGGACCGCCGTTGCGCTCACTCAAGCTGCAGTTCCCACTGCCACAGCAACTCCCATCCCGCCCACGGCAACGGTTACATTTACACCCTTTCCAACACTTCCCCCGCCTCCAACTCAGGCGCCAGCCACCGCAGCCGCCACCGAAAGCGTCTGCAATCAGCCGCCCCCGATCAAACCGCTGGGAACCGAAGTAAAAGTTAAATTCGTCAATAAATCTGGCGGAAACGTAAATCTTTCCTTTGGCATGAATTCCCCCAACGACAAAGGCGAATGCATCACCTATAGTTACACATTGGGCGTATTTGACGAACCCGTCGTCACCGTGCTGTCAGGCTGTTACTGGGCCTACGCATGGGTCGATGGCAAGGAACCGTCCACAGCGCAGACCATCGACCTCCTCTGCATCACAGATCCCGCCAAACAGCCAGCGGTCTGGATCACCACAGAAGTTATTAATTTCCATTGATCTGATTGGGTGAAGCGGCCACAAGCGGCTTCACCCAATTTACAGTTTTAAAGGCACTCGCATGGCTGGACCGAAAAACATGTTCCTCTTTTATTTCTCGATCATTCTGGCAACCCTCTCCAGCGCGCTCTATCATTTCAGCGCCAAGAGCGTACCTTCAAATATCAATTTCCCCATCTCCCTGATCGTGACCTACCTCGCCGCATTGGTGGTGACGATAATCACTGCGCTTCTTTTCCCCGCCCAAAATGGACTCGCCTTCGAGCTAAAGCAGCTCAACTGGTCCAGCTTTCTGCTCGCCCTCGGCATCGTCGGAATCGAGTTTGGTTTCCTGCTTGTCTATCGTGCAGGCTGGAATCTCGGCATTGCCTCCGTGCTGGTCAATGTTGTGGCGTCGTTGATCCTGGTTCCCGTAGCGATCTTTATTTTCAAAGATAAGATTTCATGGGTGAACATTGCGGGCGTCTTTGTCTGCCTGGCTGGATTGATCATGTTGAATTGGAAGAGGTAACGAAAAATGAATGCAAAAAAGATGATTTTTTCTGCCAGTTTGATTTTTGTACTGCTTAACGCCTGTACACCTGCATCCACTCCCATTGCAGCGACTGAGGCCTCCAGTGCTTCTGCCATTGCAACAGTAGACCAGTTCTATACCTGGATCAATGACGCTCGCAGTACAGATGATTTCTACAAACCCTGGGATTTGCTGTCGAGTGAAGTGCAATGCCATCCCGCGAATCGATGTGACCTGACCCTTTTTGAAGAGCGTTGGTGGCAGTCGAAGGTAGTCTATACGCTTTATGATTGCGGCCCCAACCGTGTGGCGGTGCAGGAACTCAAATACCCCCGCGAAGCCGACCCCGCTTCAGCCAGCAGTGCTACGAAATATTGGATGTATCGATTGAGTGAGTTTGAAGGCCGTTTAATGATCAGCGAGATGGATTTGATCCCGTCTCCAGAGGACGGTTGCGTTCTGGTTAAAGAGTCTGCCGCTGAGTAAGTGTACGTACAAAGAATAATTCGGAGATCCGATCATCATGTTTTCTCGTTTCAAAACCGCTGCCCGCATCCTCATCAAGGGCGACCCCAAACAGAAGAAACGTAATCCCATCCCTGCCATTACTCCCGAAGAAGTGGCCGAGATCAAACAATTCTTTCCACGAGAGAAATTCTTTATCTTCGGCCATGCCCGCTCAGGAACCACGCTGTTAACGCGTCTTGCGCGTCTGCATCCCGAAGTGCATTGCAATTATCAAGCACATTTCTTTACGCGTCAGCCGTTGCTCAAATCACTGGTCAACACACCTGAAGCGGAAGAATGGCTGACACGCAAATCCAACCGCTGGAATCAGGGACGTGATCTCTCGCCGCTGGTTTTACGCTCCGCCGCAGATTTCATTATGGAACGAGATGCCGCCCGCGAAGGAAAAATGATCGTTGGCGATAAGAGTCCCTCGTCCACGATCCACGGGCAGGCGGTGCGCGACATGCACGCAGTCTACCCCGATGCAAAACTGATCTACATCGTCCGTGATGGACGCGATGTGCTGGTCTCGGAACGCTTCCGTAACTTTGTGGAAGAATCCAAATTCCTGAGCGCGGAAGATAAACGAATTATTGAAGACCTGCGAAAAGACCAAACTCCCTTCACGAATGGCACGCGTTCAATATTTACCGAATCTTTTATTCGGCGTGTGGCGAAGGGCTGGGTCTCCAATTTGCAGGAGACCGAAGATGAAGGCCGCAGATTATTCGGCGATCACTATTTTGGCATGCGGTATGAAGATCTGTTGTCTGTCCCTTTTGAGGAGATGAGCAAGTTTTGGAATTTCCTTGGTGTGAAGAATATCGAGAAGTCTTTGGGGGAGAAGATAAAAGCCGAAATGTCGTCGAATCCCGATGAGGAGTGGCAGGCCAGAAGAAATGAAGGAATCGCTTCCTTCCTTCCCAAAGGGCAGGCAGGGAATTGGTCACGTCTCTTCACTGAAAAAGATAAATCCATATTTAAAGAAGTTGCAGGTGCGATGTTGATCAAATGGAAGTATGAAAAGGATTTGAATTGGTAATCGTAAGGGTGGTCCTTGCGGCCGCCCTTTGTCTAACGATAAACAGGGAAATTTACAATGAAATTTTTAATTGCAGGTCTTGGCTCGATCGGTCGTCGTCATTTTCGTAATTTGATCTCACTCGGCGAAAAAGATATTGTTTTGCTCCGCACACGCAAAGCAACGCTGCCTGATGATGAGTTGACGGGCTATCCCGTTGAAACCGATCTGGTAGAAGCGTTGAAGAAACACAAGCCAGATGCGGTCATCGTGGCGAACCCAACTTACTTGCATCTGGAAACAGCCGTCGCTGCGGCAGAGGCGGGTAGTCATATTTTGCTGGAAAAACCGATCTCAAATTCCACTGATGGATTGGATCAATTGCAGGCGACGGTACAGAAAAGCGGATCAAAAGTGTTGGTTGCTTTTCAGTTTCGCTTTCACCCTGGGTTGGTCCGCGCGAAACAATTAATTTCAGATGGCGAGATCGGACGGGTTATCTCCGCACATGTGCATTTTGGAGAATATCTGCCAGCCTGGCATCCGTGGGAAGATTACCGCAAGGGATACGCGGCTCGGGCAGACATGGGCGGCGGGGTGGTGCTGACCCAATGTCACTCATTGGATTACCTTCCCTGGTTGGTTGGCAAAGTTAAATCTGTCTGGGGATTTACCGCCAAGTTGAGTGACCTCGAAGTGGATGTGGAAGACACCGCCAAGATCGGTTTGCGGTTTGAGGGGGGAGCATTGGGCAGCCTGCATTTGGATTTTGCTCAACAGCCGCCAGAACATTACTTTACGGTAATTGGCACAAAAGGAACAGTGAAGTGGAATCTTGCAGATGGCGCGGCGCGTATTTACAGGGCGTCTCCTGAATCGCTTGCCATTTCGACTGGTATGGGCATCAAAGCTGGCGGTGAATGGGAAACATATCCGATCGATGAAAATTGGGAACGCAATGTAATGTTCCTCGAACAGATGAAGCATTTTGTAGGTATTGTAAAAGGGGAAACAGAGTCACTATGTACTTTAGATGATGGTGTTCGTGTCCAAAAATTGGTAGAGGCTATTCATCAATCGAATTCAACGGGTAGGGTAATAGATTTGTAGAAAATAGAGAATTGTCTTGGAATGGTTTATGTGCATGGCCACACCTGACTAAATAGATTGTATGGTGCTGGCGTACAGATAACGTTATTAACTTAATTCCAAAATTCACCCACTGAATTTTGGAGTATAATTTGCCTCTGTAATTGATAAATTTGTAGCAGGTACAGTGTAACCAAAACAGGTTGTGACGATTTATTGTCTTGCTGTGCCCTACCATCCGATAAATGGAGTAAATAAAATGGCAAAAGCAAAATTGATCCCACCCTACGGTGGAAAACTGGTGAATTTGGTTGTGGAAGGCAAGGAGCGTGAAGATTTACTGGCTCGCGCCGCAAAACTTCCTTCGATCAAGATCACCATGCGTAACTTGTGCGATCTCGAATTGATCGCCACTGGCGGATTTTCCCCCGTCAGCACTTTCATGGGCAAGGCAGATTACGAACGCGTGCTCAAGGAAATGCGCCTGGCAGATGGAACCTTCTTCCCGCTTCCCATCACACTGACAGCTGACCCGAAAGAACTGCCGACCGTTGGCGAAGACCTGGCGTTGCGCAGTGCAAACTTTGACCTGATCGCCGTGATGACCCTCGAAGAGGTTTATCACTGGGATGCAGATACCGAAGCATCACTTGCCTATGGAACCACTGACTCCAAGCACCCGATGGTTTCCGAAATGGGACGCTGGGGCAAGGTCTGCATCTCAGGCCCAATGAAGGTTGTGAACCTTCCCAAGTATTATGATTTCGTGAACCTTCGCCAAACCCCCGCACAGGTTCGCAGCATGCTCGAAGAAATGGGACACGACAACGTCGTTGCCTTCCAAACCCGCAATCCCCTGCACCGCATTCATGAAGAATTGACCAAACGTGCCGCCGCTCAGGTGAGCGGCTCGCTCATTGTTCATCCTGTGGTGGGTATGACCAAGCCTGGTGATGTCGATCATTACACCCGTGTCCGCACTTACAAGGCATTGGTCGATAACTATTACGATAAGAAAAACACCATGCTCAGCCTGCTCCCGCTTGCCATGCGTATGGCTGGCCCCAAGGAAGCTGTGCTTCACGCCATCATTCGCCGCAACCACGGCGCAAATCATTTTGTGGTTGGCCGCGATCATGCAGGCCCGGGAAATGATTCCACGGGCAAACCGTTCTACGGTCCGTATGATGCGCAGGAGATCATGAAACAGTACGAAGCCGAGATCGGCGTCAAAATGATCCCGTTCGAAATGCTTGTTTACCTTCCCGACGAAGATCGTTACGTGGAAGAGAAGGATGTACCCAAGGGCGCCAAGGTTGCCAACATCTCTGGTACGCAGGTTCGCGATGATTATCTTGTCAAGGGCAAGCTGCTCCCCGAATGGTTCACCCGCCCCGAGACCGCAGAAATTTTGCGCGAGATGTACC
>JAVBXV010000335.1 GCA_030824405.1 Anaerolineales bacterium
GGATTATCGATCGGTGGATTGATCAGTTATTCCTTTTCAAGGAAGATAGTACTCCCGCCTCAGACTCCGCCCGTAGTTGCTCCATCCAAATCGGCATTTGATTCAGCCCGAAATTATTTCTTATTAATTCGCGGCCAGCCTGCCTTTCAAACTTTTGCGTTGAAGAGATTTGTGTACATCTCTGCCGTTTCTCTGGGACTGCCGATCCTGCCATTGTTTTTGGTGCGTGAAGTAAAAGCCACCGACTCACAGATCGGCACGATCAACATGGCGATGACCCTTGTGATGCTGGCAGGATATTTTCTATGGCCATGGGTTTCCCGCAAATACAGTGGACGTTTCGTTTTGCTGGCCACCACACTGGGCATGGCGTTTTATCCCGCGTTGACAGCGGCAACGCCGAACGTGAATCTGATCATTTTGTATGCGGCCATTGCGGGTCTGTTTCAATCAGGCCTGGACCTGGTCTTCTTTGATGAGTTGATGCGAACGGTCCCCGCTGAATATAGCGCCACGTTTGTGTCACTGGCGCAGTCGATGCAATATCTTTCGGCAATTATCGCTCCGCTGGTTGGTACCTGGCTTGCAGATTCGATCGGCCTTGGCGGCGCGTTGTGGGTGAGTGCAGGGCTGCGCGTATTTGGGTTTATCTTGTTCCTGATACCAGATCGGCGCAAGATGACGTTGGCGCGCTAAAGAATTAATTCCATCGAAAGATTGTCCATGCTTTCACGGTAACTTTCAATTTCATAAAACCCCAATTTTTTATAAAACTCAACGGCACGCGCTTGCACTGTGCCCGTTTGCAAGCGGACATGGGTGTAGCCTTTTTCACGTGCAAATTCCAGTAAGCGCATCACAACCTGATAGCCGAGCTTGTGACCGTGATAAGACTCCAACAGCCAGAGACGTTTCAACTCGGCGGTGGTTTCGTCCATTCTTTTGAGTGCACCTGTGCCGATCAATTTTCCGTCATCCAACACTACCAGAAACATTCCATGGTTGTTGACATACTCCTGCTGGAAGTTGTCCACGTCTTGCAGTTCGCCTTCTTCGGCGAGGATGTCGTAAAAATATTCAGGAGTTTTCTCGGGGTAGTAGATGCGTTGTGCCACAGCGGAGATGATGTATTTCGCGTCTGTAACCTGATGCGGCTGGAGGGAAGCGATCTCGATCATGAATCCAATTGCTTGATGACTTCGTCAAATATTTTTCCATAGTTGGCAGTGGCGCCAACAAGAAAATCTGTAAATGAAACAACAGCGGTGTGATCGGCTTTATCAGAGATCGCGCGGATGCAAAGGAAAGGCAGGCCGTTGACCTCGCACGTGTGGGCGATGGCGGCGGCTTCCATATCTGTGCACAGACCTTGATGGGTATCCCAAAGTTCCTGCGCTTTTTCACGCTTGCCAATAAATTGATCGCCGCTCAAGATGCGCCCCGTGTATACCTTTGGGGAATGATTTCCAATTTGAGTCAGTTTGATGTGCTGTGCAATGTTGAAAGTTTTTTGTGTAAAGCCCGCGTGGGCGTTGAAGATTTGCTGTGACCGAAATTGCATTTGACCTGTGCTGTCAGACATGAGAATGTCGAACATCAATTCACCAGGCTTGAGCCCCCAATCGGTGACGTTGAAATCATGTTGAATGAATTCGGATGCGATCACAAGATCACCTACTTCCAACTCGGGAGCAAGCGCGCCAGAACTGCCCATGTTGAAAATGGCATCGACTGAAAAATGATCGATCATCTGTTGGGTGGCGATGACCGCGTTGACCTTGCCAGGGTCGCAGCGGGTGAGGTAGATCTCATGTCCGTGGGCGCTGCCATGCCAGAAGGCGCGGTTGCCCTTTTGGATCTTTTCCAAATTTTGAATGATCGCCCGAATGGGAATCAATTCCTCGTCCATTGCGCCGATGATGCCGATTTTCATTTGATATTTCCTTGTGCTTTATTTTTTCAAATTATAACAGTTGGAAATTAAATAAAAAAACTGCGGAGAATTCTCCGCAGTTTTTTTATTTTTATCTGATGACGTTCCACGCCATGGTGACGATCTCTGGCGTAACGCTGACCGATTGCAATGTGGCGTTTTCGTTCCTGCCCCCAAAATTGGACAGGCGGTTGGCGATGGTTTGATTCCAATTGTCCACGCGATTTTGTTCGATGGCGGTTCCGTCAATTTGCGCGCCTGTGACAGATGCGATCAATTGTCCATTGGATACAGATAGGTCGAGACGAAAACTGAGCGTGTCTGTTTTGCTGGCATCGTTGAGCCGTTGACGGGTTCCAGTGACGGAGACATACCCTGTTTGCAGGGACACGGTCAACTCTTGCACAAGCGGGTCTGCAATGGACGCACTGATCACTTCCTGTAATTCCTGCTGGGTGATGGTGGTTTCCACAGTGAGCGAGCCATCGTCATTTCGAGCAATATTGGCTTTGCATGCGCTTGTCAGGAATAAAAATATAACCATTAAAACAGATAGTGTCTTTGAAATTTTTTGCATGATATTCTCCAGTTTTTTTTATTGATTATAAAACTGGAGAATGGTAAGGCTGTTATTGCAGTGTAAATTTTTAGTAAATTCTGCCGTATAATAATTTGAACTTCATCCCACATTCGGGGAAACCCCACATGACTGAAACTAGAAAACTCCGCGTCTTCCTTTGCCATTCCTCGCAAGACAAACCTATTGTCCGCGAACTCTACCAGCGACTCAACGCCGAAGGCTGGATTGACCCTTGGCTGGATGAAGAGAAACTTCTTCCAGGGCAGGATTGGGATTTGGAAATTGAGAAAGCTGTGGAAGCCGCCGATGCAGTTATTGTGTGCTTGTCAAATAATTCTGTTTCAAAAGAAGGATCTGTTCAAAAGGAGATAAAAAGAGCTCTTGATAAGGCTGAGGAAAAACTAGAAGATGCAATTTTTATTATTCCTTTACGATTTGAGAATTGTTTAGTTCCTCGGCGTCTAAAAGTTTACCAATATCAAGATTATTTCAAGAATATTGAGTTGGCGTATAAGCGATTGCATATTAGTCTTAATAAGCGTGCTAATGCTCTTGGGATTGATGTTTTAGGAATAAAAGATAAATTACTGCAACAAGCGAAAGAGAGTGCAAGGCGGGAAAAAGAAGAAAAAATTCGTAAAGAGGTAGAAGATAAAATACTTCTTGAAGAAGAAGCTATTCTTCGCAAACGAGCTGAAGAACGTGTTCGTAAAAGAATATCAAAAATGCTTTTTGTGCAGGCTGAAGAAAAATATCGACTAGAACTAGAAAAGGTGGAGAAGCATAACCATAAAAAAATAGTATCAAAAAAATCTCGTGAGAAAACGACTTCTAAAAGTGACAATAGGATTAAATCAATAACTAGTAATGCTACTAAAAAAGATGTTCAAAGTCCGCCTAAAGAAAATATGGCATTGGTATCAACTAACAGTATCCTTATTCAAAAACTCGATCACTCAGAAATTGCTATTCGTGATAGTCTGAAAGACTACCAGCTTTATAATTTTGGTGGTGTAGACTTTGTTAAAATCCCTGCCGGTGAATTTATTATGGGTAGTAATAACGCCCATAAAGTTAGATACGAGAGCCCAAAGCACAAAGTGTTGATTCCTTATGATTATTTTGTTGCATGTCGCCCTATTACAAACGAACAGTATAACGATTATGTGCTAAAAATGGTTATTGATCATCCCGTGGAAGATTGGATACAGAAAAAGGACCATCCTGTTACATGGATTTCATGGCAAGATGCAGTTTCTTATTGTAGATGGTTTAATACTATAATCCTTAACCAGTTAGATCAAAACATGGTTTTACGTTTGCCAACCGAAGCGGAATGGGAGAAAGCCGCCCGCGGACCTGATGGGCGTGTATATCCTTGGGGTGACAAATTTATGCCATTATTTTGTAATACTTCGGAAGGTGCGATACTGCATACTACACCTGTTGGTGCATACTCCCCCAATGGGGATTCGTATTACGGAGTCCAAGATATGGTGGGTAATGTCTGGGAGTGGACAGTTAATATCTGGGGTGAGAAAATATTTATGGACTCTCCTTCCTATTTGTATCCATATAATTCTCAAGACGGACGTGAAAACCTTGATGCAGTAGGAGTTAATGCTCGAATTAATCGAGGTGGTTCGTTTTATTATGATGCTGAAATTGCTCGATGCTCAAATCGGCGTTCAAGCTATGCTACCAGTAAAAATGGAGATTTAGGTTTCCGTATCGTGATCGCCCCTCCCCTGATGAAATTCTTTGTTAAGGCAGGTTGAAAGGAAAAAAATCGGATGTCATTGCGACATCCGATTTTTTTCCTTTACTTACCTAACCTTCCCCGTTCCACATCGATCACTTCATTCTCCAACTTCTTGAACAGCGGACCAGGTTGATTCAACTTCTTCCCAGGCTGTAACTCGCTGGGTTTCCATTGCAAGCCCTCAACAGGCTTATATCTCAACACCGTATGCTCGCCAAGTGAGTCTTTGACCGTTTCGGTGTATTGCTCGCCGAAGAGCGGAGTTTCGTAGTTGAAGAATCCGTGCAGTTTTTCGCAGGTAAACGGCAGGAAGGGTGCGAACATCACCTTGAGCGAGTCAATCGCTTTGAGCGCGGTGTAGATGGTCTTGCCCGCTTCGGCTTTGTCCACTTTGATGGCAGACCACGGCGCGTTGACATCCAGATACTGGTTGACCACGGTGGCGAGTTTCATCGCTTCGCCCAATGCCGAACGTAGGCGCACGGCTTCGAGTTCCGTGCCCACAGTGTTGAATCCATTTTCGATGGTCTTCAACAATTCAATATCCGCATCTCGTAGGGGCGCGGTCTCCGCGCCGCCCATATCTTCCAATGAGGGCACATGCCCATCCCAATTCTTATAGCAGAACGCCAGCACGCGGTTCGCGAGGTTGCCCCACGTGGCTACTAACTCATTGTTATTGCGCGCCACGAACTCAGCCCAATCCCAATCGCTATCTTTGCTTTCGGGCATGTTGACGGTTAGGTAATAACGCAGCGCGTCAGGGTCGAAGCGGGTCAGCGCGTCGCGTCCCCACACCGCCCAATTGCGTGAGCCGCTGATCTTCTTGCCTTCGAGATTCATAAATTGATTGGCGGGCACATCATACGGAAGAATAAGCGGGATCTCTTCGCCTGCGAAAATTTCCATGAACGCGCTGCCCACGCCCATTAACTCAGCGGGCCAGAGTGACGTGTGAAAGAAGATGTTGTCCTTGCCGATGAAATGATATTGTTTCGCTTTTGGATTCGTCCACCAATCGCGCCACGCATCTTTCTGGCCTGATATCTGCGCCCACTCAATTGGAGCGGAGAGGTAGCCGATCACAGCCTCGAACCACACGTAGAGTTTTTTCGTTTCCCAACCCGCCTCGCTGACAGGGACAGGGATGCCCCAATCCAGATCGCGAGTGATCGCGCGCGGCTTGAGTCCCTCGGCTTCAACTTTTCTCAATGACTCGCCAATGACGGTATCGCGCATGTAGCTGGAGCGATCCTGAAGATATTTTTTGACATCAGGCTCAAGTTTTGAGAGGTCAATGAAATAATGTTCGGTATCGCGCAATTCAGGGGAAGACGTATCGCCTTCAACTTTTGATTTCGGGTTGATCAGTTTTGTCGGGTCGAGCACATTGCCGCAGGTATCGCATTGATCGGAGCGCGCGCCTTCAGTGTTGCAAATGTAACAAGTCCCTTCAATGTAGCGGTCAGGCAGGAAGCGTTTCAGTCCAGGCGAGAACCATTGCGGCTCCGTCTTCTTGAAAAGGAATCCATTCTTTTCCAACGCCAAAAAGATGGTCTGCGAAACCTTGAAATGATTTTCGCTATGGGTAGTGGTAAACAGATCGTAAGTGATGCCGATCTGCTGGAACAACTCAATGAAGCCTTCGTGATAAGACTTGTACACTTCTTCAACAGGCTTGCCGAGTTTGTCTGCGCTCATGGTCACGGGCGTGCCGTGTGAGTCGGTGCCAGTGATCATCAGCACCTTGTTTCCCTTCAAGCGGTGATAGCGCGCGGCAATGTCACCAGGCAGGTGAGAACCTGTCAGGTTTCCGACGTGGATTTCAGCATTGGCATATGGCCAGGCAACTGCAATTAGAATATTTTCGGTCATGGTGGAACTCCGTTTCATATATGTCATTGCGAGGAGCGTTCTTGTTCTTTGCGACGAAGCAATCTCTTTGCAATGTAACTTTTATTTTGGGCGATGCGATTGCTTCGGCGGAAGTGCACCGCCTCGCAACGACATGGCTTTTACAAATAAAAAGGCTGTCCGTGAAATGGACAGCCCGTTTTCGTTCAGGTGTGAAACCCTAACGTGCTTTCCACTCAGCGCAGCAGAACATCTCCATTTGCATTCGCATGGCCATGGTCATTGTCACCATTGAGAAAACAGATTTGTATTTCATGTTTAGTAGTTTAAGCGCGGGGGAGGGGTTTGTCAATGGGTTTTTTCCAATTCCAATACAGCAGCCCCAACACCATGCTCAAAATGATGGCCGTGGTTCCCACACTCCACAGATCACGGTCAGTCAGCGCCTGTTGTGTAAGCGCGTACAGCGAAAACAGATCGAGCACGATCAGGAAAATAAACGCATAAAGATAACTCTTCGTTCTTTCCACCAGCGTGCCAATGATCCACACCATGGGGATGATATAGGTGATCTGGTCGTATGACCACAGATAAACAGTGGAGATGAATGCAACGGGGATGATGACGTTAAACGCTTCCCAGGCCGTAAGTTGAGCCTGCCTTTTCCATAAGAAATATCCGCCCAGCCCAAGCAGAATCAGCGCACCTGCCGCCCCCAGCAGCGTGGAACAAGGCGAAGCGCCTTTGCAGATCAGATATGAGAACGCCCACACATTCGAATGGACTCCGAGAGTCCTGTCCATCACGGCGGTGCTTGCCCCGCTAAATTTCATCACCCACAGCGGATCCTGGATCATTCCAACGATCAATAATGTCACGCCGCCGATCGCCATACCGATGATCGCCTTCCAATCACGGCGCGCAAGCAGCCAGATTCCCGCAAGCAAAAGGATCGTCAGTCCCTGCGGGGGCTTGAGGATGGTCAACGAGAGGACAATGCCCGCAAGCATGGACTTATCTTTTTCAAAAAGTTTTATCGCGGCCAGCAAAGCCAGGATCGCAAATGCACCAATGGTGCCCGTGTGCAAACTTAGATATAACGGCCCCCAAAAAAACAGGGACGCGAAAACGGGAATGAGCAATCGCCTCTGCGCTGGTTTCTGCCAGTGATCGAGTAATGTGAAAATAGTCCCTGCAATAATGATCAGCGTGATCACCTGCCAGGTAACGTATGCATTTTCAAGCGAGAGCAAACCCAGCGGTACAAAAAAGATCGATAGGGGCAGGGGATAGGGGAAGATGTTATTCGGCGTCCACTTGATGCCGTAGGTTTCATGCCCTGCGAGATATTGAGTTTGCTCGTAGGGATTTTCACCTTCCAACACCATGCGTCCCGCCAGCCAGAAGAAGGAGAAGTTCGAGCTTTGGAAATCAAACGTGGCGTAACTGATGCGCGCGCGCAGGTAGATCATTGCTCCGATCAATGCAATGGTTACGATAATGCCAGCTGTCTTTTGAATGGTGGTTTTCATA